>JBFMGC010000067.1 GCA_040752815.1 Candidatus Zixiibacteriota bacterium | reverse complement strand
CCGCGCATCGACCGTTTGAGCGCGAAACCCGACACCGCCGTCGGATATTGTGGTTCTTGTCAGTCATCACCTGAGGACTGGTGGCCCGCCCTCTGGGTGGGTTTCTCTCTTCACTTGTACGTTCCGCTTCATGAGTGACACATCAGCCTCACTACATGAGTAACACTTTTCGGCTTCTAATTCAATGTGGTCTTAGTGCGTCACCAATATAGAAACCCACCTGAAAGGTGGGCCACCCAGCCCCTTTGAGCGCGAAGCCCGACACCTCTGTCAGTTGACTACAATCTTATCGGCAGACCCCAGCGCCTGCCGCAATCAAGAACGGCAGGGACGGAACCCTGCCGATCAAGAATTGGGACGGCCGTCATTTCCCAGCCGTTCTATACTCCACTCCCAACCGGTCGAACAGAAACGCATACACATCCGCGTAGTTCGCGATGTCATCAGTTAGCGAGCTGCCGATGCCGTGGCCGCGCCCGGTGGTGACGTTCACCAGTGTCAAGCTGCTCGGGCTGGCTGCCTGAAGCGCGGCGGCGGTTTTCTTGGAGTGATATGACAGCACCCGGCCGTCGTTCTCATCAGCCGTAAACAGCACATCAGGGTAATTCCGCCCCTCCACCACGTTTCCGTACGGGGAGTAGGCGTGCAACGCCCCAAAGTGCTCGGGATTGGTCACCGTGCCGAACTCGGTCACGTTGAAAGCGCCGTTTGGATCAAACTCTACCCGCATCATGTCGAGCACGCCCTTTTCGCACACGACCGCCTTGAACAGATCCGGGTGCTGCATCATCACCGCGCCCACCAAAAGGCCGCCGTTGCTTCCGCCACGAATTGCCAGTTTCGACGGATTCGTGTAACCCTTGTCTATCAAATATTGCGCACAGGCGGCAAAGTCATCAAACACGTTCTGCTTGTTCGCCAGGTTTCCCGCCAGGTGCCACTCTTCGCCGAATTCGCCGCCCCCCCGAATGTTAGCTTTCACATAGACGCCGCCCTGATCGAGCCACAGGCTGAGATTGCGATCGTACCCCGGTGACTGTACCGAGCCGTACCCGCCGTAGCCGTACAAGACGGTCGGATTCTGGCGGTTGAGAACCGTGCCTTTCCTCCGAATGATGCTCATCGGCACCTGGGTGCCATCTTTCGACGTAGCATATTCGCGAACTACTTCGACATCGCTGAAATCGGCCGGTGAAGTTGTCTCCATGGCCGTTTTCAAGGGCGCTCCCTCGGAGGCTTCATAAGTGAAAACGGTTCTTGGGACAGTGTAACTCTCGTTGGTGAACATAATCTTGTCACCGCCCAGCCCGACCAGGCTGCCTACCGATGAAACCGGCAGTATCGGCACGGTCTTCTGGAACGCTCCATCGCGTTCGAGCACCCTCACCTGCGACGGTCCCCCGACCACGTCATTGACAAAAATCATGTTTTGCGTCACGGTGAAGCCGATCACTACGACCTCGCTTTCGTCGACAACGGTGTGCGCCCTGGCGATATCGAATTCACCCGGCGTCAAATGCATGACTTTGCCCCGAGGCGACCCGAGGTGTGAGAGCAAATATAGCGAGTTGTCCGGGCCGAACTCGACCGTGGGAATCAAATCCTCGTGGCGGGTGATCTGCTGCCAATTCCCCAATGGCCGGCGCAGGTAGTGAGCGAACTCGCCACCGTCGCCGTTAGCCACGCAGGCGATGACGAACTGATTGTCCGGCGAGGTTTCGAATTCGATCTCGGCGATAGCCGGAAACTGCTCGCCGATTTCATACGTGTCGCTTTCGGCAGGCGTGCCGAGCCTGTGGAAGTAAACCTGCTGATAGAACCGGAGCGAGTCTGGGGGGCGTTCACCGGACCGGGGATAGTGACTGTAGTAAAACCCGGAGCCGTCGGGAGTCCAGGCGACATCGCCGCCGGCGGTCGGTCCGTTAACCCGCGGGACGACATCACCCAGTGCCTCGCCGCTCGCCACCCTGAAGACGTGCACGTCGCCGTCCTCACTGCCGCCTTCGGAGAGGGAGACGGCCACGAGAGAGGCATCGGGAGACACTACGAAGAAATCGATCGAGGTCAGCCCGCTCGGGTCGAGCACGTTGGGATCGAGAATGACCCGTTCGGTGGAGAGATCGTGGGGGGTGGTCATCGCCACGAGCATCGGCTGATCCTTGGTCGGGTCATCTTTAAGCGCAAAGAGCAGGCCGTCCTGGAAATGAAAGCCGCCGTAGGTTGGAGTCGCCTCCTGATACAATTGCTGAAGACGGCCTGCAATTGCGGCACGCACCGGGATGTTGTCGAGATGCTCACGAGCATACCGTGTCTGCGCTTCGCTCCACTGTTGCACTTCGAGATCGTCGGCTTTCTCCAGCCAACGGTAGTTGTCCACCACCGCGACGCCGTGGTGGGTATCGGTAACCGGCCTGACATCGGTAACGGGCGGCTTGGCCTGATCGGCCCCGCAGCCGGACAAAGCCACAACCAGAACAACGCCAAAAATGACACACCAGACGGCTTTCATCATGAGTCTCCTATTCAGCCAGCGTATTTCGAGCTCAATCACATCGAGGTCCGCGCGTTCGTGAACGCGCCCGGGATAGGATAATGCACGGCGGTCCGGCGTGCAACCCTGTGATGTGGGGATCCGATGCCCCATCGCCACGGTGGCCCCCCTTGTAGGTCAAAACCGGCCACGCTCTTAGCGGGGCGGTTTCGACATCTGGGGCATCGGAATACGTAGATGTCGAATCCGCCCGAAGCGGGCTGGATTCGACCTACAGGAATGCTGCCGGGGTGCCCCACCGCTTGCGGTGGGTGAAGATTGTACATCGTCGGATAATAGTACGACCTGCCGTGATGCACGGCAGGCAAGGAACCCTGCCGATCGAGTCTTGTAGTCTTGTAGTTCGGGTTCCACGCATCGACCCTTTGAGCGCGAAACCCGACACCTCTGTCGATTGACTACAATCTGATCGGCCGGCCTCGGCGCCTACCGCAATCAAGAACGGCAGGGACGGAGCCCTGCCGATCCAGTAGCAAGGCCTTGACGATCACTGCACAAACCCTGCGGCGGATCGCCGCTTATTTACTCCGGCGTTTCTTGTCGTCGGGATCGGAGAGATCGAGCATCCCCGTGCCGGGGACATACTCAGCGGTGCGCGAGGAGGTCAGCCTTAGCAGCTTCTGGGTGACATCTTTGATCTTGGACGCCGATTCCTCGATAACACTGAGCTTGTTGCGGACTTCGGCGTCGAGATCTTTTCGATGCATTAGCAGCAGTTGCACGTTGCCCAGGATAGCGGTAAGGGGGTTGTTGATTTCGTGGTTGACCGTCACCGCGGTTTCGTTGATCGCCGCCATTCGCTCGCGTTCAACAAGTTCTTTAGGCAATGTGCTTGTAAGACCACCTGCTACCGCATGGAGGGCCAGCGTGCAGGTTACAGCGTCGAGAAAGTCGTCCTCCTCCAGCACCGTGCGCTTTCCTTCCTGGAAACCGATTGCCGCCCCGAACACGTGATCACCAATGCCGAGCGGCAGCGTGAACGTATGACTCGGCGGGTCACCTGCGAAAGACATGTAGGCGGAGACCAGTTGGCGCGAACGCCGCAGGTTCTCGAACAGCTCTCTCTCCAACTGATTCAGGCGGCGGGCCTTGTCTTCACTTTCGGCGTACGTAAGCTGGAGAGTCGGTTTCCCCTGCGGGTCCCAGAGGTGGAGCGCCATGGCGGAAAGGCCGACCAGACGCGCGGTCTGTTCCATGGCCGCCTGCCCGTTCTGTTCCAGACGGGTATCGTGCGCGGCAGCCGACGCCAGAGTGCGCAGTATGTTGTATCTTTCCTGTTCGCGGTTCGCCATGAATGGCCGACCCTCTTATCCGGCCTGTTCCAGAGCAAATGTGGTGCGCCCGGCGACCACATTAGGGCGGCCGCGGGCATTTCGCGTGTACAGCGAAAAATACCGTAACATCAACGCTTTGGCCAGCTTATTCGCCTGTTCAGTTTCTGCGCTGGGATCCTGACCGTGCAGGAAGGTTCACAGATTGGAACTGAATTCCCTGAGCCGATTGTTGACAAAGCGGGGGCCCCCTGTTAGCTTGGCGGCTTTTCAGGGCGGCGGCCCTGACGAGGTGTTGGCGATATGCTTGACCAAATGGTGCGTGACAACTGCGGCGTGTTCGCGATTTTTGGCCATCGCCGTGCAGCCGAACTGACCTATCTGGGACTCTACGCTCTGCAGCACCGGGGGCAGGAATCAGCCGGGATTGTGACCTCGGACAACGGCAACTTCACAATGCATAAAGGGATGGGTCAGGTTTCCGAGGTGTTTTCAGACGAAACGAGTATCGCCAAACTCAAAGGCCGGATGGCGATCGGCCACACCCGCTACAGCACGACCGGCGCATCCTCGCTCATGAACATCCAGCCGTTCGTGATTACCAACCGTCGCGCCAACCTCGCCGTAGCCCATAACGGCAATCTCACGAATTCGCTGGAACTGAAACATGACCTCGATTCTCGAGGGTCGATCTTCCAGACCACTTCCGACACCGAGATTATCCTCCATCTCGTTGCGACCTCAAAGAAAAGCCGTCGGCTGGACCGGATTTGCGATGCCCTTAAGACGATTAAAGGGGCCTATTCACTGGTATTTCTGACGGAGGACTCGATAATCGCCGCACGCGACCCTCAGGGCTTTCGGCCACTCGCGTTGGGCAAGCTGCGCAACGCTCACCTTGTGGCGAGCGAGACATGCGCCTTCGACATTATCGGCGCCCGGTACGTGCGTGATATCGAGCCGGGCGAGATCGTGGAGATCTCAAGGGCGGGCATCAAATCGCGAAGGTTTCTCAAACCGGCCAAACACGCCTTCTGCATATTCGAGTATATCTATTTCTCCCGGCCGGACTCGAAGATCTTCGGCGAAAACGTCGATAAGGTTCGGCGCCGCCTGGGGCGGCTGCTGGCGCGGGAGCACCCGGTCGACGCCGATGTCGTGATCGGCATCCCCGACTCGGCCAACACCGCGACGCTCGGCTTTGCCGAGGAGTCCGGCATCCCGTTCGAAATCGGCCTCATTCGTAATCACTATGTCGGCCGCACGTTTATCGATCCCCAGCAAAGTGTGCGCGATCTCGACGTACGCTTGAAGTTCAACCCGGTCAGGGGCGTGCTTCGCGACAAGCGGGTGGTGGTGGTCGATGACTCCATCGTGCGCGGCACGACATCGCTGAAACTGGTCAAGATGCTCCGCGAGGCGGGCGCGAAGGAAATTCACTTCCGGGTCTCGTCGCCGCCGATCATCTCCCCCTGTTTCTTCGGCATCGACATGCCCACCCGCAAGGAACTGATAGGATCGAGCAAGACAGTTAAGGAGATCGAGGCGTATCTGGGTGTGGATTCGCTGCGGTACTTGTCGCTGGAAGGTATGCTCTCGATGCCCTCGCTTCCGAAGACCACGTTTTGTCACGGCTGCTTCTCCGGGAAGTATCCGATCCCGGTGCCGAAGATCAACGGCAAGGACAAGCTGAAGAAACTATAGTCTTGGCTGGCGGGTTCTGCCCTGCGGATCTTGTAGGGCGGGCCCGCTTCGCCTGTCCGCCGAGGCGGAAGCCCACCTCTCTCCGCAAAAACACCTAACGATTTCAGGGCAGCCCGAAAATTGCCGCCTGCGAAAGCCGCAGGAGCTCGTGGGGGAAAAATCCGATTCCGAGCGTACCGACAACTGTGATGACGAGAGCGGCCAACATCGATGGGCCCACGTGCAACCTCTCAAATGCGGTATCGGGTACATCGAAGTAACTCACCTTTATCACGCGCAGATAATAGTAAACCGAGACGAATGAGTTCATCACGCCGATCACGGCCAGCCATATCAGCCCGGAGCGCACTGCCGCCGAGAAGATATAGAACTTGCCGAAAAAACCGGCCGTGGGCGGAAAACCGGCCAGCGCAAACATAAAGAGGGCCATTGTCGCCGACAGGTACGGATGACCTGCGGACATACCGGCCAATTCGTGAAACTCCGCCTTCCGCCCCGCGCTCGACTCGAGAAGCGTTACTACCGCAAATGCGCCGAGATTGAACATGGTGTAAGCGGACAGATAGAAGATCGCCGAGGCCACCGCTTCGGCGCCGCCAACCGCCAACGCCACGAGCACATAGCCGGCGTGCGAGATCGATGAGTAGGCCAGCATCCGTTTGACGTTGTCCTGGCGGAGAGCCAGGATGTTGCCGACCGACATGGTCAACACCGCAAGAATCCAGAACACCGTGGCCAGATCCTCGAACCCGGCAAAGCCGAAGAGGAAGATCCGAAGCATCGCGGCAAAGCCCGCCGCTTTCGGCGCCACGGAGAAAAACGCTGTCACGGGAGTGGGCGCTCCCTGGTACACGTCGGGCACCCAGCTATGAAACGGTACGGCGGCTATTTTGAAACCGAACCCGACCAGAACCAGCGCTGTCCCCACTATCAAATAAACCGCCGACTCTCCACCATAGACCAGGTAACTAAAATCCGTGACAATGCGACGCAGGTTGGTGGTTTCCGCCGCGCCGTAGACAAACGCTATGCCCATGAGGAGGAAGGCCGATGCGAAAGCCCCCATCATAAAGTACTTGACCCCTGCTTCGTTGGAGCGGAGCGACCGATGGTTGAAACCGGCCATAACATATAGCGGCACCGACATGATCTCGAGTCCGATCAGCATCACGACCAGGTCGGCAGAGTTGGCCATGACCATCATGCCCACCGTCGATACCAGCATCAAAGCGTAAAACTCCGGCATATCGAGCCGGCGTGCTTTCATGTAACCCTGCGCCAGGAATACGGTGATGATCGAGGCGACAACAAATATCAGCTTGAACATTATGCCGAAGTGGTCACAGAGCACCATATCGCCGAACCCGGAACCCTGGTGCGCCAACTGGCGACTGATCATCCATAGGGAAACCAGAAGAGTGACCACTGTCGCCGAAGGTGCAATGCCGCTCAGCCGCCGCGTACAGGCCACGGCCAGCAGCAGAAACGAGCCGGCAAGCAGAACCATTTCCGGGAGGATCAGGCTCAGATCAACAGACAACGCTGAAACGTAATCAACATTCATCGCATTCACTGGCGACGACCGTCGCCTACCCTATATACCTCAGCCGCCGCCGAAACCGACCGTCACTCGGCCGTCCTCGACAATAACCGGCACAATGTTTTTGCCGCCGCTCAGGTTTTTCACCTTGTCGATCGCGCCGGGAGTGCTGTGCACATCGATCTCTTCAAACTTCACTCCCTGGTCGCCGTAGTGCTTCTTGGCCGCCGCGCAGTACGGGCAGCCGACCTTGGTGTAGATAGTAACCTGACTCATTTGACCTCTCCGGAATACATGGTTTCAACGTCGCCCGCGCTAAGCTGGTTTTCTGTCAGCAGTTCCGCGGGCACCTGTTCCTCCTGTACCTGCACTGTTTGAGCGCGTCCAACCTGAGTTAGGATTTGTTTGACGGCGGGTTCGATTCTATTCAAAAGCGGCGACGGGTATACCCCGATCCAGAAGACAAACGCCACCAGCGGCACCAGGACCAGTTTCTCCCGGGCGGTCAGGTCGGTTAACTTCTCGTTTTCGGGACGGGTGACTTTTCCGTAGATCACACGCTGGTACATCCAAAGCATGTAGCAGGCCGCCAGGATGACACCGCTGGCTGCCAACACGCCGTACGTCGGGTTCGTTTTATATGCCCCCAGCAGAATGAGGAATTCACCTACAAATCCGTTGGTGAGCGGGAGCCCGATTGAAGACAGTGTGAAAATCATCAGAAAAGTCGCAAACACCGGCATCACTCTGGCGATACCCCCGAAATCCTCGATCATGCGCGAGTGGCGGCGCTCGTAGATCATGCCTACGATCAGGAATAGCGCACCGGTCGAGATGCCGTGGTTGAGCATCTGAAGGACCGAACCCTCCAGCCCCTGAGTGTTCAGGGCGAATATACCAAGCATGACAAAGCCCATGTGCGATACCGACGAAAACGCCACCAGAGATTTGATGTCTCGCTGGACCATCGACACCAGCGCGCCGTATATGATCGCTATCACCGATAGTACACAGATGTACGGGAGATAAACTATCGTCGCCTCGGGAAACATCGGCAGGCAGATTCGCAGGAAGCCATAAGTGCCCATCTTCAGAAGCACGCCGGCAAGAATCACTGAGCCGACTGTCGGCGCCTCGACATGGGCGTCGGGAAGCCAGGTATGGAACGGAAACAGCGGCACTTTGATCGCGAAGGCCAGCGCGAAGGCTCCGAACAGCCAGAGCTGCTCCCGGAAGTCGAGATTTGGCATATTGGTGAGTTTCAGCATATCGAACGTGTACTCACCCGAATAAGCCTGATACTGGAAGTAGACGTACAGCACCGCCACCAGCATCAGCAGGGAGCCGAACATCGTGAACAACACGAACTTGATCGCCGCATAAACCCGGCGGGGACCGCCCCATACGCCGATGATGAAATACATCGGAACCAGCATGACCTCCCAGAAGACATAAAACAGAAACAGGTCGAGGGAGCAAAAAACTCCGATCATGCCGGTCGTGAGCAACAGAAGCGAGATGTAGAAACCCTTGACACCATGGGTTACTGAGTTCCACGAGGCGATCACGCAGAGAACGGTCAGAACCGCCGTCAGGACAATAAGAAGCAGCGAAATGCCGTCGATCCCCATGTGGTAGTGAATACCGAGTGACATCACCCACGGCAAATCGACCGCGAACTGCATACCGGTGGCGTTCGGATCGAAGAGTTGATAAATGGCTATGGAGAAAAGCAGCGTTACGAAGGCGATAATCAGCGTGACCCCTTTGATCGTGTCGTGCCGGTCATTGGGCACGAACAGGAGCAGCACCACCCCAATCATGGGGAAAAACGTCACCAGGGTCAGAAGCATGCTATCCATAGTCTATCCGAACAGGAAATACGCTATCGTTACGATCACGCCGATCGAGAACAAAGTCGCGTAGCCGCGCAGCTGGCCGCTCTGGGTGAATCGAAGCCCGTCGGAAACGTCCCGCCAGAGGCGCGCCAAACCGTTCAGAATGCCGTCAATCACGAGTACATCGAAGATCTTCCACAGAAACAACGAGAAGTATACCGTGGGCCGCACAATGATAGCGCCGTAAATCTCATCGACATAGTACTTGTTTACCAGGAGCGTTTTGACTCCCGAAAGGCGCTCGGCCAGGCTTGTGGCCGCTGCTGTGTTCTTGCGATAATAGTAATACGCCATGTAGATCGCGAAGACCACGAGGCCGACCGAGATGATCATGAGCGACAGCTCCTCCACCGGCGAATGATACGATCCCGCGGCCAGGGCGTGGTGGGCGGCCTTCTGTGACGGCCCGGCCATCACGGGGTGCAGCCACTCCTCGAAGTAGTTGGTCACGCCGAACAGATGAGGTATGCCGATATAGCCGCCGACTACGGAGAGCACTCCCAGCACCATGAGCGGCAAGGTCATGCTCCGGGGCGATTCATGAATATGATGCCTGGTCTCGGCATCCATCCGCTCTTCGCCATAGAAGGTCATGAAAACCAGGCGAAACATGTAGAACGCGGTCAGTCCGGCTCCGGCGACCCCGATCAGCCAGAACTGCCAGCCGCCGTGAGTCGACGAGGCATAAGCCTTCCAGAGTATTTCGTCCTTGGAGAAAAAACCGGAAAAGAACGGGATGCCGGCGATAGCCAGCGTGGCCAGAAGCATCGTGTTGTACGTGATCGGCAGATGCTTCTTCAGGCCGCCCATCTCCCTCATGTCCTGCTTGCCGGACATGGCATGAATGACTGATCCCGCACCCAGAAACAGAAGCGCCTTGAAGAAGGCGTGAGTCATCAGATGGAATATCCCGGCCGTAAACGCCGCCACCCCGCAGGCGAGAAACATGTAACCGAGCTGGCTGACCGTCGAGTATGCCAGCACGCGCTTAATGTCGTTCTGCGCGAGTCCGATTGTAGCGGCAAATATCGCGGTGGTCGCGCCGATTACCGCCACTACGTACAACGCATCCGGCGCCAGAACGAACAGCGCGTTGGTGCGCGCCAGCATGTACACTCCGGCCGTTACCATGGTGGCGGCATGGATGAGCGCCGACACCGGCGTGGGGCCTTCCATCGCATCCGGCAACCATACATAGAGGGGTACCTGCGCCGATTTGCCGGTCGCCCCAAGAAATAGTAGGAGGCAGGTAGCGGTAATCAGTCCCCCGCCGAATACAAACACTTCGGGGGCCATTTTCGAGACGGTGACGAAATCAAGCGAACCGACATTCCAGAAGACAAGGAACATGCCGATCAGGAAGCCGAAATCGCCGATCCGGTTGACAATAAACGCCTTCTTGCCCGCATCGGTAGCCGACTGTTTCTCAAACCAGAAGCCGATCAGCAGGTAGGAACAGAGCCCGACACCCTCCCAGCCGACAAAGAGCAGGAGGAAATTATCCGCCAGCACGAGCGTCAGCATGGCGAAGGTAAACAGGTTCAGGTAGGCGAAGTAACGGCCGTACCCCTTGTCGTGCCCCATGTACCCGACCGAGTAGACATGAATCAGGAAACCGACTCCGGTGACGACCAGGATCATCACCGCCGAGAGAGGATCCAGCAGGAACCCGATGTTGACATGAAACTGATCGGACGATATCCAGGTGAACAGGGTCTGGGTCACCTGGCGGGCGTCGGGTGCGAGCGAGCGCAGCTCAAAAAAGGCCGCCGCCGACAACAAGAACGCCAGACCGACCGTCCCGCACGCCACCAGGCTGATCACCGGCTTCGGCAGCCGTCCGATCAGAAGGCCGTTGATCAGAAAACCGATCAAGGGCAGCAGCGGTATCAGGAACAAAAGGTCAGCCACTTAGACTTATCCTACCATTTCATCAAACTGAAGCGGTCGATATTGATCGTTTCGCGGTTGCGATAGACCATGACAATCAGCGCCAGCCCGACCGCGGCCTCAGCCGCGGCAATGGTCAGCACCAGAAACACAATCACGTGGCCATCAATTAGATTCAATGCCCGCGAAAACGCCATAATCGCCAGGTTCGCCGCATTGAGCATGACTTCGATCGACATGAACAACACAATCATATTGCGGGTGATGAGAACGCCGATCGTCCCGATGCCGAACAGCACCACCGCCAGCACGAGATAGGCATAGATCGGAACCATGCTACTCCTCCACCTCTTCGCCTGTAGCAGGCCGCTCTCCGGCCTCCCTGACGGCCAGCTGGTGCTTTCTGGCTATCACTACCGCGCCGACCACGGCAACTAAGAGCAGCACGCCGGTCAGTTCAAAGGGATAGAGGTAATCCGTGAACATAGTCATTGCCACATCTTTGACCGAACCGAAGTCGCTTGTCGTCGGCTGAACGATACCGGCCGGTGTCCCGCTGAACGGAACCGCCCGCACGATAAAAACCAGCTCCATGGTCAGGAGCACGCCGAATATATACTTAGTAAACTGACCCACGGGTCGGGCGGGCGCGCCAAGGTCCTCGCTGCCCCGCAGGTTCAGCAACATGATGACGAACAGGAACAGAACCAGTATCGCGCCGGCGTACACAATTACCAGGATGGCGCCGAGAAACAGCCCGCCCAACTGAACGTAACAGACCGCCTGGGCCACCAGAGAGAGAATCATGTACAGCACCGATGCCACCGGGTTGCGCTGGGCGATCATCATGGTCGCGCCGAGCACCGCAACCACGGCGGAGACAAGAAATGTGGCAAGGTCAAGTGTCATCGGCGGCTTTCAGGCACTCCATAAACGCGGCGCACGCGGCGGATCAGCTTCTTGAACGGGTTTTCGCGGCGCGGATAAGGCACCAGCAACTGCTCCTTGGTGTAAATAAAGCTGTCGCGGTTATCGGTGGCAAACTCGTATTCGCGGCCGAGGAAGATCGCTTCTTCGGGGCAGGCTTCCTCGCAAAAACCGCAGAAAATGCACCGGAGCATGTTGATTTCGTAGATCTTCGCAAAGCGCTCGCCTTTTTCGTTCTCGGCCGGCTCCATGTAAATGGCATCGGCCGGGCAGGCCGCGGCACACAGCCCACAGCAGACACACCGCTCACTGCCGTCGTCATACCGTTCGAGATAGTGCAGGCCGCGATAGCGCGGCGACATCGGCTCCCGTTTCCGGGGATAATCAAGCGTGACCGGGCGCTTGAACAGGTGGCGGAAAGTCACCGCGAACCCCTGCGGCACTTTCAAGAGCGTATCGCCGATCGTCCTTATGACTTCTTTAGCGGTCATCGTATTGTTCTGTTTTGGCGTCACCGCCTACCACAGCACCACCAGGCCGGTTACCAGCGTGTTCAGCACGGCCAGAGGGAACAGCACTTTCCAACCGAAATTCATTAGCTGATCATATCGGAATCGCGGCAGGGTGGCGCGTATCCAGATATAAACGAACACAAACAGAAATACTTTGATCATCAGCCAGAGTATGGGTGGCAGCCACGGTCCCTGCCAGCCGCCGAAAAACAGGGTCGACCCCACCGCCCCCACCGCAATCATGTGCGCGTACTCGCCCACGAAGAACGTGGCGAACCGCATCGACGAGTACTCGGTATGGAAACCGGCCACCAGTTCGGACTCCGCCTCCGGCAAGTCAAACGGGCTGCGGTTGGTCTCGGCGATCGCGCAGATGAAGTAGAGCACGAAACCGAGCGGCTGTTTCCAGATGAACCAGTCAATGACCCGCGCCTGTTGTT
>JBFMGC010000066.1 GCA_040752815.1 Candidatus Zixiibacteriota bacterium | reverse complement strand
ATAGGCCACACAGGCGAGCAATACCCCCCCCCATAATCACTACTTTTGTACTCTTGATTCCTACCATCGCGACCTCCCGTGCTTTCAGTTCTGCCCACCCACAGCAAGCTGTGGGCCACCAGTCACCGATGGCGGGTATGAAGCAAACCCGCCCAACATCCGACAACAGAATACTCTACGCAGGTGTGTGATGCAAGCGAAAAGACGGCAATGCGGCCGGCCGTTACACCCTTCTCCGGACATTACCGTAGGCCAGAGGCCTTCCGAACACGACCTGATGGCGTTCACTTACCGCTTGGCTTCTTCGCGGATGCGGTACTCGGCGAGTTTGTTGCGTATCGTGCGCGCCGATACCCCCAGCGCTTCCGCCGCACGCGTCTTGTTGCCGTTGAATTTCTCAAGCGTCTTCAGGATGAGGTACTTGTTCCCCTCTTCCAGGCTCATGGGAATTTTGAGAGCACCCTCCACCGCCTCGATTCCACCCAGCGACAACTCGATCGGGAAGTCGCTCTCCGTAAGCATGTCACTGCGAGTAGTCACTACCGCGCGTTCGATCATGTTCTCAAGCTCGCGCACGTTTCCCGGCCAGTGATATCCGACCAGCAGCTTTAGCGCGCGTTCGTCGACCCCCTTTATCCCCTTCTTGTTTTCTGCGCTGTACTTCTCGATGAAATGCTGAACGAGCAGCGGGATGTCCTCGGCACGCTCGTTGAGCGGCGGGATATGAATGGGGATGACATTGAGGCGGTAGTACAAATCCTCGCGGAATTTTTCGCGCATGATGTACTCGCGCAGGTTGCGATTGGACGTGGCAATCACGCGGACATCGACCGAGATCGTCTGCGCCGAGCCGACCCGCTCGAACTCCCGCTCCTGCAGCACGCGCAGCAGTTTCGATTGCAGGTTGAGCGGCATCTCGGAAATTTCATCGAGCAGCAGCGTTCCCTGATCAGCCAGCTCAAATCGCCCGCGGTGCGTGCGCTTGGCGTCCGTAAACGCGCCCTTTTCGAAACCGAACAGCTCGGCCTCGACCAGAGTCTCCGGGATAGCAGCGCAGTTGAGCTTGACAAACGGCGCCTCGGCCCGTTCGGAGCAGTAGTGAATGGCTCGCGCGACCAGCTCCTTGCCGACACCGGAGTCGCCGGTGAGCAGCACGGTGGACTTGGCCTTCGCCACCGACTGAACCAGGTCGAAGATTTCGCGCATTACCCTGGATTTGCCGACCATGTTCTGGAACTTCGATGTCAGATCCCGCCGCATGAGCTCGTTGTCTCGGCGCAGCCTGAGCACCTCGGTGATGCGTTTGAGAATGTGCTCCACGGTAGCCGGCGTGACCGGTTTTAGCAGGAAGTCGTACGCGCCCAGCTTCATGGCAGCGACTGCCTTCTCCACCGTGCCGTAGGCAGTCATAATTACGACCGCAGCGTCCGGGTGGAGCCGCTTGGTGTGCTCCAGCACGGCCATGCCGTCCATCTCGTGCATCTTGAGATCCGTCAGGATGACGTCGAATGCCCGCCCCTTGAGCTTGACCAGTGCTTCCTCGCCCGAATAAGCCGGCACCGCGTCGAACCCCGCGCGCGCGACCGTTTCGGTGACCGCATCATTTACGTACCTGTCGTCATCGACAATCAAGACTGAATACTGCATAACCGACTCTCCATGTCAGCGTCGCTTATCCCGCCGGCGCCTCCGCGGAACTGATTCTCACCGGCAGCAACAGAACAAACCTGGCGCCGCCGGTAAACGCCCGATCGAGGGCGATGTCACCGCCATGCGCCTTCATAATCTTCCACGACATAGCCAGGCCAAGCCCGTTGCCGCCCTCGCGCGTAGTGAAGAACGGCGCGAAGAGCGAATCGAGCGCTTCGAGCGGTACGCCCGGCCCATTGTCCCTGACGATTACTTCGAATACCGTCTCATCCAGTCCCAGGAGCAGCCGATCGGCGTACTGCGCGGTTGCACTCTGGCGAGGCAACTTGCGATACTCAACCTGAATCTCACCATTTCCGCCGCACGCCTCGGTCGAATTGCAGAACAGGTTGAACAGCACTTGGCGAAAGAGCACCGGATCGAGCCACACTACGCCGGCGGGATCGGCCTGATCGGCCTGAGGAACGATGATTCTCATTCCCGCGGCCATGCCCTCGTGATCGCGGTGAAACTGCCGGACGGCCTCGACCAGAAAATCGCGGAAAACGATTTCGCGGCGGCGGATTTCCTCGCGACGTGTATAGTCCAGCAGCGTGGTGACGGTCCGGTTCAGTGTTTCGACTCCGTCACAAATACGATTGACCAGCTTTTGGCGCGAGTCGTTTTCATCCATATCGCGCTTGAGCAGTGATCCGTAACCAAGTATGCCCGAGAGCGGGTTGCGAACCTGATGCGCTACTGCGGCCGCCATTTCGCCCAGCGCCGCCAGCGTATTCAGGCGGGTGATCTCCTGTTCCATTTTCTTGATCTTGGTCAGATCGTGGAAGACCTCCACGGCGCCGATAGACTTTCCCTGCTCATCAGTCATGATTGCGGTGGATACCGAGACAATCAGTCGGGTGCCGTCGGCCAGACGCCAAACTTTCTCCACGGAATCGACCGCTCGGCCGGACTGAGTGGCGCGAAGAGCGTTCGCCTCGATCGGCTCGCCGGGCGGGATTACTTCGCGATAGTACCTACCAGTCGGCTCACCTACGGGAATACCAAGCATGAGCGAGGCCGCCGGATTGAAATGGGTGATCCGCCCCCGTTCGTCGACCGCGATCACCCCCGCCGCCATGCCTTGAAGAATACCGTTGAGGAACTCGGTGACGGCCAGATTGCGGCTTGACATTTCGACCAAGCGTTTGTTCGCCTCGACCAACTTCTCCTGCTGCGCCGAGAACTCTTCGCGGAGCTCTATGTACTTGCGCTGCAAGCTGTTAACTATACGATTGAAAGAGGCGTATGAATCCGCAAACTCGGCCAGACTGGCCGTGGCCTCAATTGAGGAATCAGAACTGTATTCCGGTTTGTCGTCCATGACAGGCCTTTTCTATCCGAGCCTGTAATGAGATTGACGGTCGCGGACACTTCAACTAAAACTTGGTTTAGAAGTAGCTTGCGATTTCCGGGGCGATGCTTTCGAGAGGAACGATGTGATCTGCGAGTCTGGCCTCGACTACGGCCCTCGGCATGCCGTAGACAACACAGGTGGCCTCGTCCTGGGCAATAACCACTCCACCCTGGGACTTGATGCGCTGTGCACCCTTGACGCCGTTGGTGCCCATGCCGGTGAGCACGACGCCCAGTGTTGACTGCCCGCAGGTTTCGGCTGCTGAATCGAACAGTACATCTACACATGGTTTGTAGAGCGTCTGGGGAGGGTCGGCGGTGACGGAGGCCCGAATGCGGCCACCATAACGGCGCACCACGAGGTGTTTCCCGCCGGGCGAAATGAGCACGTGGCCCGGTTCGACCGGATCCCCGTCCACGGCTTCCTTTACTTGGAGCTGCGAGAGGGTATTCAATCGCTCCGCCAGTGTCTTCGTAAACATGGGCGGCATGTGCTGAGCAATGACAATCCCGGCCGGCAGATTGCCCGGCAGTTGCGAAAGCACGGTATGCAGAGCCGGCGGCCCGCCGGTGGATGAACCGATCGCCACGATATCCACGTGATGTTGTTTGCGGCCAGCAGACACGGGACGACTGACGGCGGGCGGCGGCACTACTGGAGATATTCCCGCCGATCGAGTGAATCGCTTTCGTTCCCTTAGACGCGCCATCAGTACGTGCTTGCGCGCGACAATGTTTTTGATCTTGGCCAGTAAATCATCTCGAATCTTCACTATGTCAAGGCTGACGTAGGAGCTTTGCTTGGGTATAAAGTCGACCGCGCCCAGGTCGAGAGCATCGAGCGTGGCCGCGGCGCCCTCGGTGGTGATGGACGAAACCATCATCACGGGTAGTGGATCGGTCTCCATAAGGCGCCTGAGAGCGGTAAGCCCGTCCATGCGCGGCATCTCCACGTCCATCGTGGCCAGATCCGGCTTGAGGCGCCGAATAACGTCAATCGCGTCCTCGCCGTTGGCGGCCGTTCCAACCACTTTTATAGCCGGGTCCGACTCGAGCATCATCGAGATCGCCTTGCGCATGAAGGCGGAGTCGTCGACGACCACCACGCGAATCTGTTTTTGTTCGTGGCGCCGGGGAGGCATTTTATCTCAGGTCCGAGGCTAAGTGGAAGAGTCCTGCCAGGTCGATTATTAAACGGATTCGGCCATCACCGAGAATGGTCGCGCCGGCCACGCCGGTAGTGGCGCCGAGATACGCGCCGAGCGATTTGATCACGACCTCCTCCTGCCCCACAAAGCGATCAATCATTATGCCCAGCTTGCGATCGGCAAGTGCGACTACGACCACATACGGTTTCTCGACGAGCGTGAACCCGGCAGGATTTCTGCGGAGTATTCGCCCGAGGTTTATGAGCGGGATGATCTCATCGCGGAGCCGCATCACAGGGCGCTGATTCACATAGTGCACCGAGGCATTTTCGGTGCGGACTACCTCATTGACGCTGGACAGCGGAAGGATGTAGACCTCCTGGTCGGATTCAATCAGCAGGCCCTGTAAGATAGCAAGTGTCAGCGGCAGTTTGAAAGTGACCGTGGTCCCGAAACCGAGGTTAGAATCCAGCTCGATCAGCCCGTTCAATTTCTCGATATTGGTGCGGACAACATCCATACCCACACCGCGCCCGGAGACGTCGGTAATCTGCTTGGCTGTAGAGAACCCGGCGGCAAAGATGAACGAATATACTTCTCGATCTGTCAGTCGGGCGGCATCCGCCTCGCTTATCATCTGCCGTTCTACGGCCTTGGCGCGGATCGCCGCCGCGTCCAGGCCGCGGCCGTCGTCGATCACGCGAATGATCATGTACGACCCTTCCCGGCTGGCACTGAGCACGACGTGGCCGCCGGCCGGTTTGCCCAGGGCCGTTCGTTCATCGGAAGTCTCTATGCCGTGGTCGCAGGAATTGCGTACGAGATGCACCAGCGGATCGCCGATTGCCTCGATCACGGACTTATCCAGCTCGGTGGTTTCGCCCTCGATGGTCAGTTCGATGTCCTTGCCGAGGTCGCGGGCAAGGTCGCGCACCAGGCGCGGGAATTTGGAAAACACTTTGCCGATCGGCTGCATCCGCATTTTCATGACGGCCAACTGGAGCTCGCCGGTGATATAGTTGAGGCCGGCCACCGAGCGACTCAGCAATTCCCCGGCATCATCCAACCGGCCTGACTTGCAGATCGAGCTTATGGTTTGAGCAAGGCTGTTGCGCGAGAGCACCAGTTCGCCCGTAAGATTCAGGAGGGCGTCCAGCCGGTTGACATCGACACGTATGGTCTGGCTCAGGGCGTTTCCGGCGGGGGCGTCCTGGCCAACTCCTGTGGCTTTGGCCAGCGCATCCGGGACTGACAGCACTTGTTCCCCATGAGATTCCGTCGCAGCCTGTGTGAGCGGAACCGGCGCAACAGCCGAATCAACGGCCGTCCCGTCGTTGGCGGCCACCAGACGAGCGATGATGTCGTCGATATCGACTGACTGTCCGGTGCGATTGCGGACATGGCCGAGCAGGACTTTGAGCACGTCTACCGCTTGGAGCAGCACGTCCATGATTTCCGGTGTGACGGCCAATTCGGCCTTGCGGAGACGGTTGAGGATATCCTCCATCCGGTGGGTCAGCGTGGTGACTTGCTCGAATCCGAGAAAACTCGATGTGCCCTTGATCGTGTGGGCGGCGCGAAATATGGCGTTCAGCAAGTCCAGATCGCCCGGGGCGCTTTCGAGCGCTACCAGGTTTTCGTCCAGCGACCCTATCAGCTCATCTGCCTCGATCAGGAAATCATTGATGATTTCCTTCATGTCATCGAGGGCAACTTCCGGATCCTGGTCCATTTCCGTACTCTTGAACCTTATCGGGTCTTGTTGGCAAAGAGGGAATCGATATCCTTCTGGTCGGTCTTGTGATCGACCAGGTCGGCGTGCGGATCAAAAGCCCGCGTCTTGCGAGACGGCGGATCGATCGCCGGTTGGTCCCCCACCCCGAGCGTATCCAGAATCCCGTGCAGTTTGAGCTCGATGTCGTCGAGCAGTGACGCGGCATGATCCATTTGCTGCGCGGTGATGTCCTGAAACTGCAACGAGTCAATAATCCGGAAGGCATCGTTCAGATTATCGGTGGCCTTTCGAATCAGGTTGTCGGCAATTTGAGGAACGCCGGAGATCGATCCGGCCTGCACCTGGGTTCGGATTTGACTTATGCCGCTGATGACTTCTTCCTCGCGCTGCACGATCTGTTCGACCACCTCGAGCATTCGGGTCGTCACCGCTTCAGTTTGCTGTGAAATCTTGTCAAGCTGGCTGGTCGCCTGGGGGACCTTTTCCCGCGATTCGACCAGAGGTCGCTGGAGCTTCCTGAAGCTGAAGATGAGCCCGGTAATAGAATCGGTCAGGGCGGTAATCTCGCTGCGCATTCTCTCATGCAGTTTATCTGTCGATGTCATGACTGGGGTTCCTTTCCTGGCCTACTTGCCGAGCATCTGCTCGATCTTGGCCTTCAGAGTGTCCGGAGTGAACGGCTTCACGATATAGTTGTTTACCCCGGCCTTCATGGCATCGACTATGTCCTCCTTAACCGACCGGGTGGTCACCATCAGAACCGGCAGCTCCTTGTATTCGTCCATGGCCCGTAGTGCAGTGATAAAAGTAAGCCCGTCCATCTCGGGCATATTCCAGTCAGTTATGACGAAATTGGGCTTTTCCACCTTCATTTTGGCCAGGGCGTCCTTGCCGTCGCTGGCCTCGATGACATGATTGAACCCGGCGCGCTTGAGCGTATTGATGATGATCCGCCGCATGGTCGGGCTGTCGTCCACCGCCAGTATTTTTAGATCAAACACAGGCCTTCTCCTTCTATAAACCACTTACCTCATGTGCGCTTCAGTTGTTTGGACACTTCGGACAATAGCACGTCCGGGCGGAACGGTTTGACAATATAGGAGTTGGCGCCCACGGCCATGCCTTTTGCGCGGTCTGCTTCGTCCTCCTCTGACGACAGTATTATTATCGGCATCTGCCGCCGACTCTGTCTGACCGCCTCGATCAATCCGTATCCGTCGAGATTGGGCATATTCAGATCGGTGATGATCAGGTCCGGATCGGTCGACAACCCGGACATTTTTTCCAGCGCGTCCATGCCGTCGCTGGCCGATACCACCTGGTAACCCTGGCTTTTCAGCGAGAACGCCAGGAACTTGATTACGGTCGGCGAATCGTCGACCACAAGAATGGTTTGATTCATCTGAGTATCCCCATGCGACTAGTTTGGGCCTGTATCACTTCTTTACCGTCATAGGTTTAATCTTGCTGAGTAGGTCCAGCACCCGGGCCGCCCCGCCGGCCATTCCCGCGGTCGCAGTCGCGCCGACAGTTGCGAGCACGTCGGCCGCCCGGCTTGTCTCGAGTGTCCCGCTCGACTTGGCCTTCTCCACGTCCTTGCGGTATACGAGAGCATTCTTGAAATAGATAAGCTTGAAGGCCTTGGAAATGCCGTGAAGCGTTTCGGAATGTCCGATAAACAGATAGCGTCCGGGTACCAGTGAATCGAAAAACCCGCGCACGATCTGCTTCTTGACGCCGTCGGAGAAATATATCATCACGTTGCGGCAGAAGATGACATCCATGTTGGTCATCATCGCCACTTTGTGTGGATCGTTCAAATTGATCTGGCTGAACTTGACCAGCGCCTTGACCTCCGGCTTTACCGTGTAGTTGTCGCCCGATTGGGTGAAGTAGCGGGCCAGTATGTCCGGGTTCACGTTGCGGATCGTGGTGCCGGAATAGGTGCCGACTCTCGCCTTTTGCAGGACGTCTTCGGAAATGTCGTTGGCGACGATTTCGATATTCCAACCGGTCGGATTCTTCAATCGCTCCAAAATCAAAATAGCCAGGGTGTACGGTTCTTCGCCGGTCGAACAGCCGGCCGACCAGATTCGCAGTGTTCGGTTGCCGCGCGACTGCGTTTTTTCCCGGAGCAATAGCGGCAGTACTTCATCGGAAAAGCAGAGCAGTTGCGGTTCATTGCGGTAGAAACTCGTTTCGTTGGTGGTCATTACCACCATGAGCCGGTTGAACTCGCGCTGGGAGATATCATACTTGACGTGATAGAAGTAATCCCGGACGGTTTTAATGTCCAGTTCCGTCATCCGTTTTTCGAGGCGATTCTGCACGAGGTACATTTTGTTCTCGGCGAAATAGATACCGCTTTTCTCATGGATGAAGTCGCGGATCATCTGGAACTCATCCAGTGACATTTGAAGTCCCCGGCTACCGTCGGACATCATATCAGCGTACCCCTGTTGGTCGCGCGGTACGAGCCCCCTAGTCCCGTACGGCCTTCAGCTTGGACTCGAGCAGTTTGTGGAGTTGGTTTATATTGAACGGCTTGATGACGTAATCGTCCACCTTAGTCCTGAGCGCCGCCACGGCTGAATCCACCGATGGAAATCCGGTCATGAGGACGATCGGCATAGCCGGGTACGATTCCCTGACATGGCTGGAGAGCGCGAGGCCGTCCATCTGAGGCATCTTAATGTCGGTCAGGATCAGGTCGAATTTCCGGGCGCGCGTCATGGCCAGCGCTTTTTCGCCGTCCTCGGCCACTGAGATATCCCAGCCCTGGCTCGTGAAGAAATCATAGAGCAGGTCCCGTATAAGCAGCTCATCATCCACTACCAGGATTGAAGGTTTGTTCATGACCTTTTCCCTCCTATGCTGTCAAGTGCCTTTTCCGCGATGTCGGCAAGGTCACGGTTCTTGTCGTCTCTAAGCTGGTTAAGTAACGGCGCCGCCTCGCGGCAACCCATTTGCGCCAGCGCCTTGGCCGCCGCAAGTTTGATAATATCAAGGTTGTCCTGCAGCGAGGGTATCACGTACTCCGCCAGTTCCGGCCGGCCCATTTCGCCGATAGCGCTGATAGTGTGATAGCGCACCCAGATATCGTCGTCGTTCAAAAGCACCGCGATATCCTTGATCGCCTCTACTCCTCGAAGGGCGAACAGCGCCGAAACGGCCGCCTTGCGCACGCCGCTGTTTTCGTCGCTCAGGGCCAGTTGAATCGGCCCGATATTGCCCACTTCACCAATGCGGATCAGCGAATTGATCGCCGACTTGCGCACGCCGGCGTCCGGATGATTAATAGCCTTCAGAAGCGGTCCCACCACTTCGGCCTCACCGATCCACCCCAGCGCGGTCACCGCCAGACGCTGCCTTTCGGCCTCCTCGTGGTAGAGATCGGCAGTCAGCTTGGCGACCACCCGCGGACCGCCAATAATGATCAACGCACCCACGGCGGCTTCGCGCACGTCGGAATACTTGTCGTCAAGCCCACCCATGATGAAATCGGTGTCTTCCTCGGTACACAGCCAACCGAGCGCAGAATAGGCCGCAGCCCGCACGTGTCCGTTAGTATCCGCCGCCAGCGCTTTTAGAGTCTTGACAGCCCCGGTGTGACCCGAGGTCCCCAGAAGGTGGGCCACGCGCTGCCTGATTTCCGGATCCTGGTGGTGGGCGTACGGCAACAGGTCCGGGGCAATTGTCTCATCGCACACCTGCGTGAGGATATCGAGGAGCCTGATTTGAAGGGCAATCGACGCCTTCGGCAAGCGCGCCAGGATGGGCACAGCCACTGCCGGGCCGATCTCGCCCAGCAACTGCGTGATCCGCTTGACTTCGTCCTCTTCCACAAACTCGATCACATCGAGCAGGCCGGAAACCACCTTGCTGCCGAACCAGTGGGACAGCCGCGAGAGCGTGAACGCGGTAATCGCCCGATCTCTGTTTCTAATGCCCTCGAAGAGGAAATCGGTGAATTTGTCGAGCGGAAGGTCGAAGTTGATCCGGTCATCATTGTAGCGGCTGATGGTGATAATTGCGGCCATTGCCGCTTCGGAGACCGTGCGCTCGCGCGAGTCAAGAAACGGCGCCAGTACTTCGACCGAGCCGGCCTGCCCAATCTGTCCGGTCGCCTCAATGGCCACCAGGACCACCATCGGGTCGCACGACTTCAGACACGAGTACAGGTAAGTCAGCGCCTGGGGATCACGAATCTTGCCGAGAGCCTCGATTGCGGGCAGAACAGCGTCGGGGATTTTTCGCGACACTGCGATGAGACTATCTACGGCTTCCGGATCGCCGGTCTTGCCAAGCGCTTCGGCCGCCGCGCACACGACATTGAGGTTCTGGTCATGAAGACGACGGCACAGAGCCGGAACGGCGCGGCGGTCCCCGATCAGGCCAAGTGCGTCACAAATGAACTTGCGGACGTCGTGATCGTCGCACTCGACGTTCTCGATCAGCGCGGGGACCGCCTCGGCCCCGATCTTGACCAGCACCTCCGAGGCGAGATTACGGGTGCCGATATCATCATGGGCGAGAAACCGAATCAGCAGCTGCGATGCGGTCTCGCCCTTCAGCTTCGCCAGGTAGTCGGCGGCAATTTCGCGGATGCCGAGATCGGGATCCTCCATAGCCAGCACCAGGCCGGCGACGGCTTCGTCGCCGGAGCTGGCGCCGAGACCGTGGATCGCCTCTTCGCGTTCGCCGGCGTCGGGCGATTGCAGGCGGACCAGCAATTGGCCGACATGGTCCGTAGCGTGATTCATCGGTGTCCCCTTGGTGAACTGCCGGGTTTAACGCACCACGGCGATCTGATAGGTAGCCAGCGCCTCTTCCTCGGTGGAGTAAATCTCGAAGATATGAGACAACTGGGTGATTTCGAAGATCTCCTGCACGTAGCTGACCAGATTGGAGAGCGTCAATCGCCCTTTCTGGAGCCGGACCTCTTTCATGATTGACACCAGCGCACCAAGGCCTGAACTGTTGATGAACTCAACTTCCGCGAGGTTCAAATGAACCTGCACAATATTCCTGGCCGTGAGACGCTTGAGGTGCTCTTTCAGAGTTGCTCCACTGGCCAGGTCGAGTCGGCCTTTGAGGGAGAGTACCGCCAGGTGGTGCTCTTCGCGCAATTGGATTTCCATTACATCCTCCAGGGATACTACGCTAAACCGTATATTCGTCTTTTCGCGCTCTGTGGAAGTGGACGGTTACCCGCAAACCACCGTCGGCCGTTTCACTAAATCGACAACCGTCGGCGTAGTATCGGATCAGATCGATCCCCCGCCCGCCCTCGTCATAGACGGCCGGCGGTCTTCGGGAATTGATCCGCTCCAGTCCGCCACTTCCTTCATCGATTATATCGGCAATTATTTCGCACTCGTTTACTTGAAGAAGCAAAGTAACCTTCTTGGTTCGGTCCTCGCGGTTTCCGTGCATGACGGCGTTGGTGAAAGCCTCTGACACCGTGAGACTTATCCCGTTGATAAGATCCGGATCGACCCGGTCTTCGCCGAGTTTGCGTCGGAGGTCGTCCAACATCCGGTCGTTGGCTTCGCGAGTCGACGGGTATGCAAAAGTATAGCTCGGCATGTTTATTTCACCAGGACCTGAAGTATCGTAAAGTCGTCATGGCTGTCCTCGGCGGCGCCTTCGGAGAACCGATCCACCCATTCCTTTACCCGGTGGCAGAACTCGTTCGGAGGCAGCTCGATTTCACTGGTGAATACCTGTTCGGCTCGCTCGCGGCCGAACAGCTTATTATCGAAATCAGCCGCTTCGGTAAGGCCGTCAGTAAACAGAAACAGCCGGTCTCCCGAGCGCAACGGTCGCTCGCCCTGACGGTACTCGGCCTCGGCGAACTGTCCCACGATCGACCCGCCGTCGGCCAGACTGACTATGGCCTGCGAGGACTCGTCCCAGAACAGGCCCGGGAGGTGTCCGGCATTACAGTACGTTAGGGTCATCCGCTCCAGGTCGAACCGGGCGAAAAACATGGTCACGAACATTTCACGTTCCTTGATAATCGACCCCGCCATCAGCCTGTTAACGCGGCGGGCGAGCTCTGAGACCGTGATTCCGGGGTTACCGTCGAGTATCGACTTGATTACACCGGAACAGGCCGACATGACCAGCGCCGCCGGTATGCCCTTGTTCGAGACATCCCCCAGCACCACCATGAACGCACTGTCGCTCAGTTTGAGCACATCATAGAAGTCGCCGCCCACTTCTCCGGCCGGAAAATATACCGCGCCGATCTCGGCGCCGCTGATCTGGCCCACATCGTCGGCCAGAATTGTTTCCTGCACCTGTTTGGCGATCGCCATCTCCTGGGCAATCTTCTGCTGTTTCAGCTTGTCTTTAACCAGATGGGAGTTTTCAACAGAAACCGCCACGAAGTTCAGCAGCATGGACAAAGACTCCTGGTCAGACTCAGTGAAATCCCCGCCGCCGAATTTGTTGATAACGGTCATGACACCCAGGCACTTCTCCTGAGTCTGAATTGGACAGGCCATGACCGACTGAAGCACCATGCCGCTTTCCGATTTCAACCCGAGGTCGGATAAGACTACGGATTCCTTTCGGGCGAAGCAGTAACTGGCAATGTCAAGTCCATCCTCGTACAGGAGCGATTTCACAAACGACTCGCTGACGCCCCAGCATACTTTGTTCTTGAGTTCGCCCCCCTCCTCAAGGAGGATCAGACCGACTTCGCCATTAACCAGGCGGATGCCCATATCCATCGTAACGGATAGCACCGCATCGATTTCCAGAATTGACGTGACCACCGCGCCCATAGTGGCCAGGTCCCGAAGCTGGGCTTTTTGCTCTTCCAGACGAGCCTCAAGTGCCTCGATAACGGGAGTTTGATCCGCTGATATCATCTTTCTGTGTATCGACATATCTCGGCTATAATTGAAGGAGGCGGGCCGGGCCGAGGTGACAACAACGGGCCCGGCCCGATGAAAAAGGGACGGGACTGAGCTCCTGTAGGTCGGGTTCCGAACATTGACCGTTGGAGTGAGAAACCCGACACCGTCGCAACGTTTCATACACTTGTACCCCACTCAACGGGTGGGACATTCATTCTGGCACTCGGATCTCGCGTAAAACGGAGAGCGGTGTCGG
>JBFMGC010000065.1 GCA_040752815.1 Candidatus Zixiibacteriota bacterium | reverse complement strand
GTGGCACGGCAGGTTTGAAGCGAACCTGTCCTCCAAGCCCCTCACACCCGCTTGACGAGCAGCATGGTGATGTCGTCGGATTGGCGGGATTTGCCGACGAACTCGTGGATTGCGTCCATCAAGCAGCACACGATGTCGCAGGGCGACGCCCCGCAATTCTTCGCGATCACCTCGCGAAGCCGCCGGTCCGTGAACTGCTCCTCGCCGCAAGTGGCCTCCGGGACACCGTCGGTGAACGCGAATATGAAATCCCCCGGCGCCATTCGTACCGATTCCGGCGTCCAGCCATCGAAATCCAGCGCTCCCACAATCACACCGGTCGGTTCGAGCGTGGTCATCTCGCCGGAGGGTTTGACCAGCAGCGGCGGGTTGTGGCCGGCGTTGACATATCGGATTTCATTGCTGTCCGGCGATGCAATCGCGATAAACAGCGTGGCAAAATCCTCCGCGGCGCTGTAGTTGACGAGTTGCGCGTTGACTCGGGCGACAGCTTTTTCGAGACTGAAATCCGGATCACGGTACAGTATTCGAAAAGCCGCCAGAATGTTCGACATGAGCAGCGCCGCGCCCATTCCCTTGCCGCTGACATCGGCCACCAAAAACACCATACGGCCGTCGGGAAGCACCGCGACATCATAGAGATCGCCCCCCACCAGGTGCGATTGCAATTGAAACGTATGCACCTGATAGCCGGCGATAGCAGTCGGCTCGGTCACGAGCAGTTTCTTTTGAATCCCCGCCGCCCGCCTCAACTCGCCTTCGATCACACGCCGCTCCTCCCGCTCTTTTTGCAGCGTGTAGTTCAGCAAACGGGAGGCGACTATGTTACCGAAAGTCGCCAGCAGACGTAGGTATTCGTCATTGTAACGGTAGAGCGGGTTAGTGGTATCGACATAGAGAATGCCGAGAATACGTTCCTGGTCGAGCAGCGGCACCGCCATGGCCGATTTCATCTCCGAGACGACAATCGATTGCTGCTGGGCGAACCGCGGGTCGGTCTGCGGATCGCCGATCAGGATCGCGTTCTTCTGAGAGAGCATTTCGCTGACAATTGTGCGCGAGAGCGTGAACAGACCGGGGTCTTTTCCCTGTGGCAATACGGTGGCGGCGGTATAGATTTCTTTTTGGTCCGGGGAGACGAACAGGATCGCCAGGCGATCGGCGGGGATCACCTTCGAGATGAGCGAGAGCGCCTTATCCAGCATGAATTCCTCGGACTCGCTGTCCACCAGACTACGGGCGATTTCAAAAAGCGTGGGCAGGAGCTCGGGGATATCCTTTATTCGCGACGGGAGCGGTTTGAGCGCCTCGCGCATGGGCACGTAAATCGACTGCTCACGAACCGATTCGGAAATGGCCGTCCTCGGCAGGCCGCTCTGGGTCACCCCCTCCTCGACCAGTTGAAAGCGGGTCTGGCCGAACATGATCTGATCGCCCAGTTGAATTTGCAGCCGTGTTGACACTTGGCGGCCGTTTACAAACGTGCCGTTGTGGCTGCCCAGGTCCTCGATAAAACACTCGCTGCCGTCGCCGGAGACATCGATCGCCGCGTGGCGTCGCGAGACCGTGCTGTCGGCTACCAGAAGCGTGGCATCCGCGCCCCGTCCGAGAATGTACTTACCCGGCGCGAGATCCCACCCGACTTTGTGCTCACCGTATGTCCCAACCAGTTTGTACACGGGGGATCGCCGCCTAGTTTTTCTTCATCTCGCTGTCCCAGTTTTGCGTGATGACAAACTCAGCGGTGGATGACTGAGCCGCCTGAGAGACAACTAGAAATCGCTGGCCGTCAGCGGAGGCTTGATATGGGTTCATTGACGCCTGAGGGTCGCCATAATACCGACGGTTGAAGGGTGAAGCCGGGGAGCCCACCTGAAAACCGTTTACGGTTGAAATCGGTACGGCGACAAAATCGAATTCGGTAGAAACATAAAAGATCTCTTTGCCGTCAGCCCGCCATGAAGGAAACCTTCCGCCTCGGGTGGAGATCTGCCAGCGGCCACCGCCGGAGCTCAGCTCACGGACATAGATTTCGGGCCGATCGGTCTCGTTGCTCTGATAAGCCAGAAAGCGACCATCGGGCGAGAGGCTCGCACTGCGTTCGTTGAAGGTCGTGGTAATCAGCGTATCAAGAATCTTGCTGGCCATGTCGAACCGCCAGAGATCAAACCTGCCCAGGGCCGCGCCCACAATCAGCGTGCGGCCGTCCCGTCCGGCGCTGAAGGGAAATACCGATGCGCTGTCGTGCTTGAATAGCAGCTCGTCGTTGTCCAGGCCATTAGCGGACTTTTGATAGATCTGGAACTGGTTGCCGTTGCGATTCGAAGCGAAAATCACCCGGGAACCGTCGGCGCTCCAGACCGGCCAAGCCTCTACCGCCGGATCAAAAGTCAGACGCGAGGATACGTCACGCTCCAGATCGTATACCCAGATGTCGGTGGAATTGCCCCGCTCGACCGTGCGTTCAGAGGCGAATTTCCTGCCGTCCGGCGACAACACCACGTTTATGTACATCCCGGGTGAGCCGACCATGCCTAAGTCCTGACCTGAGCGACTGAGCCGGTGGATTTCACGCTGTCCCATGCCCTGGCCACGAAGATACACCAGCGTGCCGTTGTCCGAGACCGAAAAATGCGCCGGCTCTCCGACCGCCTGGACATCGTTGGCCAGCGGCACCGGTTCGCCGATCATGCGAAGACTGCCGGCATCAAACGGATGCGCGACCAATATGTTATCGGTCATGTACACGACAAATCCGGCCGGGCTGTATTCAATCCGAGTGCCGACACGAACCAGCGGAATTGGCTTGTCTCCACTTACCGAGCCGACCATCAGCATACCGTTTGACTGGGTCGCAGAGTCTACCTGGGCGACATAGAGAAAATGCTCCCCATCCGGGAGAAACCAGGGCCACATGTGATAGCGCTCGCCACGCGTGCGGTCAATCTGAGTTGCCGCTGACGCTACTCCTCCTGAGGCCGGCACCATGCGAATAGAATCAGTGATGCTTCCGTCGAATACGATCATGTCGTTGACTCCCCAGGAGCCGTCGGCGCCGCCGTCGGCCTCGCAGATAAGCAGCGACGGCCCCCCGCCTACCGGAACTTTCTTGAGTTGGCTGCCGGTGAAATAGGCCAGATGGCGGCTGTCAGGCGACCAGAACGGACGCCCGGCGTTCTCCGTGCCCACCAGGGGGTAGGGTTCCAGCGAATTGAGCGGCCGTACCCAGATTCGCTGCGCTCCGCTGGAATCCGCTGCCAAAAACGCGAAGAGCTTGCCGTCGGGCGATATTCTCGGCCACGATACCGAGGAAAAATCATGGCGTGGCGATATCGCAAACCGTGCGACCAGTGGCTCAGTTTTGGGCCGGGTGATCTGTATCGCCAACAGACTTACTGCGATCAGCGATGCTACCGCTGCGACTGTCCAGGAGAGGCGAAGCCTGAACCGGCGACGCGCCTGTACCGCCGCCGGTACGCCTGCCAGAGAACCGGACTGTTGAATCCAGCGGAGTTCATCGGTCAGGTCCCGGGCCGACTGCCAGCGAGCCTCGGGATCTTTCGCCAGACATTTGCTCACTACCCGATCCAGCGCCGGGGGCGCCAACGGAGCGAGCTGGGATACCGGCGCCGGTTCGCGTTCGAGCACAGCGGCGATCAAGCTCGCCTGGCTGCGGCCGTCGAACGCCCGCTTGCCGGTGGCCATTTCATATAGGATCGCACCGAACGCGAAGATATCACTGCGGGCATCGGCCTCACGGCCTTCGAGCTGTTCCGGTGACATGTATTGCAGCGTTCCGATAATTGTCCCCTCGCCGGTGAGTGGCGTGGTGCGCGTTATGCCGCTGACACCGTGGATCACCCCACCCCACGGCTGCAGCTTGGCCAGACCGAAATCCAGCAGCTTGGCGCCGGACTTTCCAAGCATGACATTGCCCGGTTTCAGGTCCCGGTGAATGAGCCCCTGCCGGTGCGCCTTGTCAAGCGCGTCGGCAATCTGTGTGGCGTAGGCGAGCAGTTCGTTAACGGGAAGCGGCCCACGAGTCAGGCGCGACGAGAGCGTCTCCCCCTCGAGATACTCCATGACAAGATAATTGGTCTCGTTTTCGGAGCCGACATCGTAGAGCGTGCAGATGTGGGGATGATTGAGGCTCGAGATTGCCCTGGCCTCGCGCTCGAATCGCTGGCGTATGTCAGGGTTGCCGGCGATTGGCGCCGACAGTATCTTGATTGCGACTGTGCGGTCGAGCCGGGTATCCCGCGCCTTGAAAACTTCGCCCATCCCGCCAACACCGGCCCGTGAGATAATCTCATATGGGCCCAGCTTCTGCCCGGCATCTAATGTCATAGCCGATTCCTTACGGTTGAGTGTTTTCCTGGGTGCCGCCGACCTGTTGACAGTCGCCATACTAATAAACGTAACCAAAACAGGTCTACGCAACTATAATAGCGAGCGGGAGCGCTAAGTTCCGCGAGGGTCGCTGCAGGCAAAGCAAGAAACGGGTCAACTTGCGTCGGGTATTGAGCCCGGGGCCATCCCACTAATCGTGTAGGTCCTGTTGCGCCCACGCCGCTGCATTGGGGGCCTGTCCGGGGTATCGAATAACAGGTCTGATTGACAGAGCCGATCCGGACAGCTATCCTTCGCAAACCGTCGTGACGGAGGAATCCGATACCCATGCCCAAAGCCAGGCCAAAGCCGACGTCCGAGTTGCTTCAGCAACTCAAAGAGCTGCGAAGCAGCTTCGAATCGGATGCGACAGCTCAGAAGATTGCGATACTCACGAGATTGTCCCGTACCAGCCTTCTGAAGCCATCGGAGCTTACGGCCTATCACGATCTGCTGCTTTTCCTGAGAGCGTTCCCGGACTCTCCGAAAATCGCCCGCATCGCGGAACGAGAACTCCGACAATTCGGCCAACGCGTCGACAGGTACAAGCTGCATTCGCGTGACAATCGCGGTCGCAGGCTGGCCAACACCGGCATGGCCCGCACCGAAACCACCCACCCATACAGCTACGAAATGACTTGGCGGCTGCATGCCAAGTATGCGGATTTTATGGACGTCGGTCCTGACGCCGACAGTGATGATCTGTCAGCCAAACTTCAGAACTTCTTCCCCTTTGTCGCCGCCTGGCAGGAGAATGACGCTCTCGAAAACGATGATGATTTCGATATCGAGAAGTGGCTGGAGATGGCCAGGGGGCGTAACACAAGGTCGCGACTTCAGGAGCTAGTCAAGCTTCTGAGTTCATCGGATTTGCCGGTCGAGCTTCGGCAATACTTTTACGATGACCTGGACCTGCCGGTGCTCTGGAAGCTGGGCGATTCGGCCGCGTCGCGCACCCTCGCGCGCTTGCCCGCACATACGATATATTACCAGCACACGCCGTTCCTGCGACGTACGACGGATTTGCGGGCGGAACTCGCCAAGCCGGCCTCGCCGCTACGGCTGCTCTCTCTGCGCGACGGTCGAGTATACGTGCAGGCCATCAACGAGGCCCTGGCAGTACGCAACCGCGAACTCTTTCCGATTACCTTCGCGAATCCTGCCGAAGTCTACCTGGTCGAGCCGGGACGCGGCCTGCAGATACTGATCTACGGCATGTTACCGGACGTGCGCCTGCCGCTGGAAACGAATTTCGGCGCGATGCTCGTTCGTAATGGAATCGCTGTCGGATACGGTGTGGCAGCCACACTATTTGATCGCGTGGAGATCGCCATCAATACATTTCCGGCGTTCCGGGGCGGAGAATCGTCGTTCGCGATAGAGCAGTTTTTCCGGCTCTTTTACCATCACTTCGGATCGAGAGCGTTTGTCGTCCGCAAGACGCAGATGGGCTATGATGATGACGAGGCTCTTCGTTCTGGTGCATTCTGGTTCTATTACAAGCTCGGTTTCCGCTCGGTTAACCCGCGCGTACGCAGACTGGCTGACCGAGAGTACACGAAAATCCGAAGCCGGGCCAACTATCGCACGCCGCTCAAAACGATGAAGCGCCTCTCCAAGGGCGATGTGTTCTTCCACTGGGATCCGAACATGATGAACAACTGGCAGGAGCTTTCTGTCGCCGACCTGGGGTACGCCGTCACACGACTGCTTGCGCAGAGATATGACGGTGACCGGAAAGAGGGAATCAGGCGTTCGGTGGCAAGTATTACACGCCTGCTCGGGATTCGCGGGACGGGGCGATGGACGAAGGACGAACGTATCGCGCTGGAGCGGATGGCCCCGATGCTTGTCGGCATTCCTGACCTCGCACGATGGACTTCCAAAGAGAAATCCGACCTGGTCGGCGTCATCCGTGGCAAGGGCTGCCCCCACGAGCGCGAGTATGTCCTTCGCTGCAACCGCCATTTGCGGTATCAGGCCGCCGTCACTGAGATGGCGCGGAATTGCCGCAAATCCTGAAGCTGGTCCGCTCCGGCAAGTGAATTGACAACGGGCCATCACAGATCTTACTTATTGGAACGGGCCAGGGCCGCCGCGCGTTGTCCCATTAAAGGAGTTCAACATGTACCGACTCTTTGTAGCCATCGATCTCCCGGACCAAATCAAGCAGGGCCTTACCGAAATCTGCAATGGTCTTCCTGGCGCCAAGTGGGTGGACCAGTCGCAGATGCATATTACGCTGAAGTTTATCGGTGAGGTGGACGGGGCGGTGTTTCGTGATGCCCGCGAGGCGCTGGCGACTATTCGGCTGGAGCCGTTCGAGATTACGATCAAAGGCACCGGCTACTTCCCTCCGCGTGGCGATCCGCAGGTGCTCTGGGCCGGGGTCGACGGCAACGACCGCCTGAAACAGCTTCGCAACAAGGTTGAAACGACTCTGGTGCGGGCCGGGCTCGAACATGAGAAGCGGAAATTCGCCCCGCATGTCGGCCTGGCGAAAATCCGCGAGACTCCGCCCGGTCGGCTGGCCACGTATCTCAGCCAGTATGGGTTGTTCCGTCTGCCGTCGTTTGAGGTCAGGGAGTTTTGCCTGTTCTCGAGTTTTCTCTCATCGGAACGGGCGATTCATCAGATCGAGGAAACCTACCCCCTTGGCAAGACCCAGGAGCAGCGGGCGTGAAATCGTACCGCAAGGAGCTCTGGTTCCAGGTGCCGTCGCGGCGAGCGTTCATCAACATCACTCCTGAAGTCGAAAGCTGTGTGCGGGCGAGCGGAGTTAAAGAGGGGCTGGTGCTGGTCAATGCGATGCACATAACCGCATCGGTGTTTATCAACGACGACGAATCCGGCCTTCACGATGACTACGAAAAGTGGCTCGAGAGGCTCGCGCCCCACGCGCCAATCTCACAATATCGCCACAACGCTACCGGCGAGGACAACGCCGACGCCCACCTCAAACGCCAGGTTATGGGGCGGGAGGTGGTGGTGGCAATCACGAACGGCAAGCTTGATTTCGGACCGTGGGAGCAGATATTCTACGGCGAGTTCGACGGCCGCCGCCGCAAGCGAGTGCTCGTGAAAGTCATCGGCGAGTAGGGCGGGCCTGCTTCGTCTGCCCGCCGTAGCGGGACCCCGCCGAGTGCGACGGGCAGGATCACAAGACCGGCGTCTTGTGTCGCGGCAGGCCCGGAGGCCTGCCGATCACTTGAAGAGATGTCGGGTTGCTCGCGCCTCGCTCCGCTCGGCGCTCGTGAACCCGACCTACTGGGTGAACGGTCGCACCGTCACCGGGCCGTATTTCTCCACCTGTGACTTGATCTCGTCTGCCTTCCCAACCAGCACCAGCTTGTAGATGTCACGAGGGAAATACGACCTCGCCGCAGCCATCGCTTGCGGCACAGTTACCGCGCGAAGTCTCTCCTGGAAGTCCTCGTAAAACGATTTATCGAGGTTGTTCAACCACATGTTGGCGAACACGCTGGCCAGCGCATCGTTCGTTTCAAAATCGAGCGGATACGTGCCGCACTGATAATTCGCGCCGTCGGCCAACTCGGAATCCGGCATCGGTTCTTCTTGTATACGCACTGCCTCGCTGAAGATGATATCGATAACCTCGGCGACAGTCGCGTTCTTCGTGAAGGTCGTGACATAGAGCAGCCCGCCCGGCTTGAACCGCGACGCGCGGCAGCTCACGCCATAGGTGAGACCGCGATTTACTCTGATCTCATCCATCAACCGCGACGCAAACGTGCCGCCGTAAACCGTGCGCGCCACTTCGAGTGCGGGGTAGTCCGGATGATTCAGCGGTATGCCGTTGCCGCCGATCCTGATCTGTGTTTGTGTGGCATCCTGTTTGTCGTAGATGACCACCTCGCGACCGGTGACAGTTGGGAACGACGTCTCTTCGGGCGCGAGCACAGCCCGGCCGGTCCAGTCACCGAAGTATTTTGTGACCCACTCGCGCACCGAGGCAGTCGTTATGTCACCGCACACAACCAGGATGCAGTTGTCCGGGGTGTAGTGGTTCTGCGCGAATTGCACGATATCATCCCGTGTCAGCGCCTGCACCGAGTGAGACAATCCGCCGCTGAAGTGCGCGTACCGGCTGTCGCCCAGAATCGCCTCCCAGATAGCGTCGTTGGCCACCGTGCCCGGATTCTCCCGTCGGCTTTGCAGGAATCCGAGCGTGCGGGTGCGAGTTTTCTCGAGTTCCTCGGTGGCAAAGGTCGAGTTACGTACCAGGTCGGCGAGAATTTCAATCGCCTGCTCGCCCTGCGTGGTGAGAAACTCACCGTTGAAACCGGCCGCCACGAACCCGCAGGTGTTGGTCATCGTGCCGCCGCCGAACGCGATCTGATCAGCTATCTGCTTGTCGCTGCGAGTTGCCGTGCCGCGCATAAGCATGTCGCTGGCCAGCGACGCCAGCCCTTCTTTGCCCGCCGGGTCAAAAGTCGACCCGGCCCGGAAGGTCAGCTGCAGCGAGAACAACGGCAGCTGCGGGCGCTCGATAACACTTACAGTCAAACCGTTATCGAGTTTGAATTCGTTACTAGTTGGAAGCGTGATCTTCGCTGTCACCGCACTGGACAGGAGCACGGCCATCGACACAATGATCATCACCCGCTTCATGACTGGCCTCCTTCGGGGACAAGAATCACGGTGGTGGAATTCTTCGACTTGAAATACCTCTCCATCACTTCCTTTACATGACCGGCAGTCACCGCCTCGACACCCGGCACGAAGTTATACATCGCCTTCCAGTCTCCGTAGAGCGTCTGGTAGCGCGCCAGCTCATGGGCGGTGCCGTTGTTGGTCTTGTAGTTTTTGTAGAAATTGGCGGTAAGGCTGTTCTTGGCTTTCTGGAGTTCGTCGGGAGTGGGGCCGTTGTCGGTCAATTCGTTAAGCACCGAGTCAAACGCCCTCTCGGTGGCTTCGTAATCCACGCCTGGAGCGACCGCGACGTAGTAGTAAAACAGCGACGGGTCAAGCCCCCACTCGAACCCGCCATATTGATAGAGGGCCAGTTGCAGATCGTTGACCAGCGACTGGTGCATCCGGCTGGATTCACCGGTGGTCAGGATAAACTGGATCACCTCCAGCGTGAACAGGTCGGGGCTGTCCTTGTCACCGATGTGATAGCCACGCATGATATGCTCGTGCTCGGCCTGCCGTTCGATAAAGACCCGTTTGGCGCCGCGCTGCTCCGGCTCGTATCGCGGGACCCTGGGTGGCGGCGGTCCGGGCGGCAGCCCGCCCAGATATTGTTTCGCTAATTTGAGCGTCTTCTGAGTGTCGATATCCCCCACGATAGCCACCACGGCGTTATTCGGGGCGTAGTACGTCTTGAAATACTCCACGCAGTCGGCCCGGTTGAAATTCCTGATCGACTCCATCCAGCCGAGAACGGGAGCGCCGTACGAGTGCGCTATGAATGCGGTGGCGAAGAGTTCCTCGTACATGATGCCCTCGTTGTCGTTGTCTACCCCGACCAGCCGTTCTTCCGATATCACTCCAGCCTCGGATTTGACCTTCTCTTCTTCCAGGGCAAGGTTGGCCATGCGGTCGGATTCAAGGTCGAACACGAGCTCGAGCGCTTCGACCGGGAAATCCTCATAGTAGGCCGTCACATTCATGCTGGTGTATGCGTTGTTCTGTCCGCCTTTCGATTCGAGCGCCTGGTCGAACATCTTCGGACCATATTTCTCCGCACCGTTGAACATCATGTGTTCGAAGAAATGGCTGACCCCGGAGTTGTCCCGTCGCTCGTTGCGCGAACCGACTTTGTAGAAGGTGTAGTAGGTGATAACCGGGGCGGTGTGATTCTCCAGCATCAGGATTGTCAGGCCGTTGTCGAGACGGAATTCCCGGACATCGAGTTGGAAATCCGCCCACGCCGACCCGGCACCGAGCACGAGCGCCGCCGCAAGTGCGACAATGATTCGTTTAAGCAATCTCAGCCTCCTTGTGTGGCCTGGTTCAAACATCGTAGTCAAAGTACAATACGCCGCGTCGCGAAGCAATGTTGCTGATGGCGACCCATGATTGCGGCGGTTGATTATCCGGGGGGAGTTTTTGCGATGGGTACATGTTGCTTTTCCACTTGCGTCACACACTCGCGTAGAGTATTCTGTTGTCGGATGTTGGGCGGGTTTGCTTCATACCCGCCACTGGTGACTGGTGGCCCACAGCTTGCTGTGGGTGGGCAGAACTGAAAGCACGGGAGGTCGCGATGGTTCGAATCAAGAGTACAAAAGTAGTGATTATGGGGGGGTAGCGCTCCTTGGTGTCGGCTATCTTCTTGGGACACAATCGGCTGGAATTGTGGATGCGCTGCGGAGGATGTGGAATACCGATGAGTACCGCAAGCAGGCCTCCGAGCAGACCGCCGCAATCCTGAGGAAGATGGGGACGATCCAGGTGGGCGATACCCTCATGGACTTCAGCCTTGAGGACATCGACGGCCAGTGGCATCGGCTGTCGGAGTTGGTGATTGATAAAACGCTGATTACATTTGTCAAGCCGGACTGCGATGCCTGCCTGATTGAGCTTGAGCGACTGAGCGAATCCGCCCGCGGTCCGGATGACAACGAACATGTCTTGCTGATCACCTCCGCCAATCCGCTGCACTTGCAAAAGCTCAGAGCGGATTACGGTTTGGGGTGTGCAATCTTATATGATGAGGAGCGATATTTCGAGAGTGCGCTGGAGATTCAGACATTTCCGTTTAATTTGCTCGTCAACAGTTCTCTCGTGATCGAGGAGATTCACGCGAATACGCTGTTGGCCAGTGATTACGAGCGGTTTTTCGAGGAAGTACGCAGCCGTGATGTCGAAACCGCAGGGGTTTCGACCTACGGTGCAAAGGAATAATATGAAAAGCCGCCCGATTCGCCGTCCCTTTCCTGAAACCTTAAATCTCCTTTGGAGAGAAAGGACGGTTATTCCCATGAATACGAGGAACGTTGTGGTAGCGTACTGCTACCTTTTTGTGTTTGTGTTTGTGTTCGCGATCGGTTTCACGATGGCCAGCAAGGCACAGGCCGAACCAGAACCATGTTGCGTTGTTGCCTGGTGCCCTCCGCCTTACGAGGAATGGGTATTCAAAGAAGGACACGGAGAGTGGGTCTATAGGGGTTATTGGGTTTGGGAATGTATACAGCTGGGCAATGATCCGTGCGATTGGACCTACCTCTGTCCTGATTGATTGATGCGAGAGCACTATTCCTTCTGGCGGAGCTATGGTTTCTTACGAGTGGACGCGATATTCGTAGAACTATAATATAGAACCTTGGGAACGGCGAACGGGCGGCCTCATCTTAGAGTAGTATGTCTCCTGAGGGTGATCATATGGTTGCCTTGAAGCATTGGCTCCAAGTTATTCACATAAGTGGATACGCGCCGATTCTTGCGCTCCTGGCAGGGGGCCAACTCAATGCTCAAAGTGTGCATCCCGACATAGCAGCCCACAGCCAGGGAAACATCCAATTGACAGTACTGCCCGGTGTTTGGGGGTTTCCCGACTGGGAAGGTTCATGGGATAGAATAGTGCCCATTCCGTTCGCGGATCCGATTACTGGCGATTCTATTTTTGGCTGTATTTATCCACGAGGTAGCGGGAATACCTACATTGATGGAATGCTGTTAGCGGGCGGTATCGCGGGAAAGGACACGGTTTTTTCATTTTCTAATTTCGCAGTTGATTCCCTGTCATACGGCGGCATTTGGCGCATCCGCTCCCATGACCAGACTAGTCCATACTTCTCAGTCGAGGCGAGATCAGAGTTGGACCTCCAATGTACTTATGCGGACACCGTGGTTTCGGGTCGTGACGTCAATTCGCACACCTGGGACTGGCGCCGCTTCGCCCCGACCGGTCTCCGGGTCGTTCAGCGGTCCATGGCGTGGAGCGGGGCAACCGTCGACGACTTCGTCATTATTGACTATGGGATTGCCAATGTAGGGCATCGAGACTTGACTGATGTGTATATAGGTTATTGGTATAACGGTGTTGGTACGGCGCTATTTGAGTATCCGATAAGCGACAACTTGACCGGTTTCCTTCGCCACTACCCAGCAGATGACATTTGCGACTTTCGCGATACTCTCAACGTTGCCTATAGCATGGACAACGACGGCGATCCCGTAGATGGGCGTTTCACCTGGCAGTCACAGCGCGGGGCGGTGGGAGTTACTCTTCTTGGCAACTCTCAAGGACCTGTCCACGTAGGTTACACCTGGTTTGCCTGGGACGCCGACTACAATAGCGACTGGGGGCCAAGGAGGAGGCCAACCAACACCGACCCTTGGCGATCGTTCAATCCTTTCTACGCCTGGCCGGGCAGCAACAATAACCTCTATTATGTGATGGGCCGGGGCGACATTGCTTACGATCAGTTGTTTGCGGGGGTGGAACACGAGGGCTGGATGCCGTCGTGGTACTTTGGGGACGAGATAGCGAGGGGGTGGTCCGTAATCAGTGTCTATTCCTTCGGACCCTTTGACATCCCTGTCAAAGAACACATCACCTTCACCATCGCCGTTGTTGGTGGCGACAATGTGCACAACGATCCGTATGCGGTGCTCAATCCGGCGTTTCCCCAGCAGTATTACGATCAGCTCGATTTCTCAGAACTCGCCACTAACGCTCGCTGGGCGCAGTGGGTGTATGACAATCCGGGAGTAGATACGGACAGCGACGGGTACTTCGGCGATTTCCGCGTGTGTGAAGGCGAGACGACCTGGTACAAAGGGGACGGTGTTCCAGACTTTCGCGGCAACACCCCACCGCCAATACCGTTCACGAGGTTCGAGACCGAGCCGGGGAGAATTGTCATACGTTGGAACGGGTACCTCTCGGAAACAACCAAAGACCGCTTCTCCGGGCTGGTTGACTTCGAGGGGTATCGCGTCTATACGGGGCTGGATAATAGGCGAACGAGTCTGGCGATTCTGTCAAGCTATGACAAAGAGGACTTTTTCCGGTTCAAGTATCATGAGCTTGGCAGTGGTGCGAATCGTTGGATCAACGACGATCCGCCGTACAGCTTAGACTCTCTCCGAATCATCCACAACGATCCTGAATTCGATCCGCTGCGCTATCCCCGCGAACGCCCACGATTTGAGGGTGACAGCGCGTTCTACTTCGCCCCGGTCGATGCCAACTTAGCTGATCTCAGTTCTATTACCGGCATCCACAAGGCGTATCCTGACGCTGTCAATCCCGGCACTGATTCGACGCTCTGGACCGATGATGACATCACCATGGAACACGGCCGCCGCCTGCCGAAATTCTACGAGTACGAGTACATCATCGACAACCTGCTGCCGACAGTTCCTTACTTTGTCAGCGTGACGGTCTTTGACTTTGGCTACGCCGGTGGCAGGGGAAATCTCCCTCCCGATGAAACCAACCCGCTGAACAACATCACCGAAGTTTACGCGCAGACATCATCTGATGTAGTCGAAGAACAGAACCTCGACG
>JBFMGC010000064.1 GCA_040752815.1 Candidatus Zixiibacteriota bacterium | reverse complement strand
TCGCCCAGGTATCCGGCGATAACGCCGTGGACAGCGGTCATGCTGCTGTCGGCCCGTCGACCGGCCGACTTTAGGGCGTTTGCAGCAACAGCCGTCGGCCCGGAGCGCGCTGAGTCGGCAAGCGAACCGGCAAACTGGCTCTGTCCGGTCAACCCGATAGCAAAAGCAGCCGCGCGGGCGACATCGAGTGATCTGTCGCCCAGCATTGACTTGAGGAGCTTTCCGGAGTTTTCCCCGCCGATCCGGCCGATTGCGATCGCCGCCCGGGCGCGGACCTGGGCGGAGTCGTCTGACAGGTAGTCTTCCAGCCGATCGGTGAACTCGCGGGTGTCCTCGATGTGGATGATATCGGCGAGCCGCTCCGGCAGGGAGCGCACCCGGAAGAGGTTGTAGGCGAAGTACGCGATTACCCCAAACAAAATGACCGCCCCGAGGGCGGCGATACCCTTGACTATCTTCATCGCGGCGGGAATGTAGCCGCGGGCCCTGGGGGCGTCAATACAATATTGGCCTCGCTTTAGGCGCCGCTGCCCGGCCTGCGGGGCACGTCTCTGTCGCCGCCGGACTACAATGTGAGGACCCGCGGTGGCGGGCTGGGGACATTATGGCGGGCTTCCGCCTCGGCGGAAAGGTGAAGCAGGCCTGCCCGGCGCGGGGTCGGAATAACCACCGCCATCAAATACTGGACAACGCCCGCCCACGATTGTTAATTGCCTCCGATGCCGGAACTGCCGGAAGTCGAAACGATAGTCCGCGGCCTGAGGCCGCTTCTCGAAGGGCGTACGTTTGTGCGCGTGCGCTCCTTCGCGCCGCCCGACTCGATCGAGATAAGCTCGTCGCTCCGACGGCGACGGCTGGATAGCCTCCTGCCCGGTCGCACGGTTCTCAAGATCGAACGCCGGGGCAAGAATATCCTTATCGCCCTGTCGGGCGACATCACGCTCTGGGTTCACCTCAAAATGACTGGCAAGTTCCTGACAAGGCCGGCGGCGGCGCCTCGCGACAAGCACGACCTGGTGCTTCTCGATCTGAAATCCAACGGATCAGGCGGAGAACGCGGCCGAACTCACATCAGATTCAACGATTATCGTCGCTTCGGACGGCTCCGCCTCTATCCCAACCATGAGCTATGGCAGCAGGACGGGCTTCGCGCGCTCGGCCCGGAGCCGCTGGACATTTCCGAGGATGACTTCGTGGCGCTCTGCCGCGCCCGGTCACGCATGATCAAGCCGGCGCTGCTCGATCAGAGCTTTCTCGCCGGAATCGGCAATATCTACGCCGACGAGTCGCTCTATCTCGCCCGTATTCATCCCGCGCGGTTGACATCGACGATAAGACCGGCCCGTCTCGCCGAACTGCACCGTCACATCCAAGCGGTGCTGCGGCGCTCGATCGAGATGATGGGCACTACCGTGATCGATTACGGCGGGGTCGATGGCGCGAGCGGATCGTTCCAAAACATGCTGCGCGTCTATGGCCGCGAGGGCGAGCCGTGCGAAGTCTGTGGCGCGACTATTGTCCGCCGCAAGATGGGCGCGCGCTCGGCGCACTTCTGTCCGCGCTGTCAGCGACAGGCCTGAAGCGCGGCGTCAGGTCAAGGCAGAATCGGGCTCACCGCTATTGCTTCAGCCGCTCACCTGTTTTCGGATCGAAGAACAGGAGCTTCTCGGAATCGATGGCAATGCTGACAGTGTCACCCGGTCGTGGCGGCGGGGACGGTCCACGCGTTGACACTAAGGTCAGCGTCCGGTGTTCGAGTGTGACCGCGTAATGGTCGCCGAGATATTCTGTGGAGATAACCCTCGCTGGCTCGCCCCGCTCACCGACCGCGATGTCCTCGGCCCGAATGCCGACATGAACCGGGTTGCCGTGGGGTGACGCTGCCGCTACTAATCGTGGCACGCTGACTCCGAGGGGAACTATGGCCCCGTTTTCGATTCGTCCTTCGACAATGTTGATTCTCGGCGTGCCCACAAATTCCGCGACAAAGCGCGACGCGGGACGCTGGTACAGGTCCTCAGGCGTGCCGATTTGAAGCAATCTCCCCTCGTGCAGCAGGGCGATTCTGTCCGCCATGGTGAGCGCCTCTGATTGATCATGGGTGACATGGATCATAGGTCTGTCCAGCCGCCGCTGCAACTGAACGATCTCCTGCCGCATGCGGACGCGAAGCTCAGCATCGAGATTGGACAGCGGCTCGTCGAGCAGGAAGATAGCCGGCTCGCGGATGATCGCTCTCCCCAGCGCCACGCGCTGCCGTTGTCCGCCGGAGAGCTGGCCGGGGCGGCTTTTCAGCCGGTCCGAAAGGTCCAAAAGCTCCGCCACCCGCGCCACGCGTGACCGGATTTCAGCTTTGGGCATTCGCGCCACACGCAGCGGGAACGACAGGTTTTCGGCAACTGTCATGTGCGGATAGAGCGAATAGTTCTGGAACACCAGCGCCACATTCCGGTCGCGCGGGCGTAACTTGTCAACGCGGCGGCTGTCGATATAGATTTCCCCCCCGTCAGCCTCTTCGAGTCCGGCGATCAGCCGCAGCACAGTCGACTTGCCGCATCCTGACGGCCCCAGCAGGACCAGGAGTTCGTCCTCGCCCAGCTCCAGCGATATGTCATCCAGCACGACATGTTCGCCGAATTTCTTGCCCAGGTTTTTGATCGTCAGTCCGGCCACGGCTATTCCTTCATCACCTGACCGTCGACCAGGCGAAACCTCTCCGCCCTCGCCATGAGCTGGTCGGGCGGCCTGACCGCGGTCGTGAGAAAGAGCTGGCCGATATCACCGAAACTTTCCACCAGGCGAGCAGTGCGATCGTTGTCGAGTTCGGCGAAGATTTCATCCAGCAGCAAGACCGGCGGTTCGCCTCGTTTCTCCCGGAGCATGTCGTACACCGCCAGCTTGAGGGCCACCGCGGCCGTGCGCCATTGGCCCTGCGAACCATGGGTGCGGGCGGGCAGGCCGCCGATTCCGAAAAAGACCTCGTCGCGGTGCGGCCCGGCCAGGCTGGTTTGCACCGCCCGCTCACGGTCTGCCACGCGCGACAGTTCGGCCTCAAAGGCGGCTCTCGCGCTGTCGACGTTCATTGACTCCAATGAAATGGGGATGTTGGACTGGTACTCAACTACAAGTTGCTCGCCGCCGGCGATGCGGGCGTACGCCGACACAGAGCGCACTCCGAGGCTCCGCAGAAAGCCCGCCCGCTGCAAAATGACCTTGGTTCCGTACTCAACGAGCATCGGATCGAACGGTGTCGCGTCGAGCTCGCCACGCAGCGCCGCATTTTTCTGGGTCAGCGCTCGTTGATAGTCAGTTAGATCGGCAAGATAAGTCGTGGAATGCTGGGAGATATAAAGGTCCAGGAAAAGCCGCCGTATCGACGGTGGTCCGGACAGTATCTCACTGTCCTCGGGCCCCGCCGCTACCAGGCTGTTCAGTTCAAACAGTTCAAAGGCCCGCGCCGGCTTGGTATCTATGGTCAGCTTCTTACGGAAGCCGCGCTGATACGCGACAGCGAGCTTGTGTCTGTTGCTGCCGCTTTCGATCTCACCCTCGAGGCGAAAGAAGTCTGCGTCGCGGCCCAGAAGGACGGCGTCAGCGGCACCGCGTTGTGAGCGCCCGAGACAGACCATGAAAATCGCCTCCAGCAGGTTGGTCTTGCCGGAGCCGTTGGCGCCATAAAGGACGTTTGACCCTGCGCCGAACCTGACGGTCCCACCGCGCAGGTTGCGGAAATTAGTGAGTGCGAGTGAGTGTACCGCCATTGTGTCGACTAATAAAAAATGGCAGACCGACGATCTGCCATTCGGGGCGACGTTTGCCGATCCTTCACTCCGCCAGCCTGAGCGGCATCACCAGGCAGAGGTAATCGTCTTTCGGTAGTTCCGGGCTGTACATCAGGCCTGCAGAAACCGGGCTTGAGAATTCAAATATTACGTCATCGCCCGGCATACGCGTTAGGATATCAGTGATATATGTCGCGTTGTATCCTATCTCGACAGGTTCGCCCGTGTAGTCGCAGTCAATGACCTCCACACCTTCCCCACCTAAGTCGGCATTGCTCGTGGACAAGGTAAGTGAACCTCTCTTCACCCCGAATTTCACCTGGTGTGTGAGGGTGTTGGAGAGAATCGACACGCGCCGCACCGCGCCGCTGAGATCCTCCTTTGATACCCGAAGCACCTTGTCATTGTTCTGCGGTATGACCTGCTCAAAATTCGGATACGGCCCGTCGATAAGCCGCGACGTCAGCACATACTCGCCGAGATTGAAGATGATATTGTTTTCGCCGAAAATAACACCCACATCCCTGCTCTGGCTCTCAGTAAATTTCGGAATGAGATTAAGCACTTTCGGCGGGATGATAATGTCCTCGCTCATCCCCTTGAGTTTCAGGTTTTCGACCGCTACTTTTGCCAGGCGGTGGCCATCGGTGGCAACCATCTGCATCTTCTCACCCTTGGTCTGCCAGAGTACACCGTTGAGTGCCGGGCGCGTTTCATCGGTCGAACAGGCAAATGTGGTTTTGCGCACCATACCATTCAGTGTAGTGGAATCGAGCTTGATCTCCTTCTTCGTGTTGACTGCAGGCAGTTTCGGAAAGTCGTCGGGTGAGACCGAGGCCATCTTGTACGACCCCTTCGCGATCTTTACCTCAACCCGCGAATTGATCGACTCGACAGTTATGTCTGTTTCGGGAAGCTCTCTTACTATATCGAACAGGATCCGCGCCGACAGCGCCGCCGACCCTTTCTTGGCTACCTCACACTCCACACTTCCGGCGATCGATATATCCAGATCCGTAGCGGAAATCTTGAGTTTTCCCTCGAGCGCCTCCACCAGCACGTTGGTGAGGATAGGCAGGGTCGATTTCGTCGGTACTACTTGAAGCACAGACTGAAGACAGCCGGCCAGCTTTGATTTTGGAAGCGAGAACTTCATACCACCTAACTCTCCGTGAAAACGGTTACTGACAGCTTTGGACTATAACCATTCAGTCTATATATATCAAGTAGTAGTAATAGGGTCTGGGGAAATGTGGGGGAAAGGCGAAGCGAGGAGGGAGGGAACCGCCAAGGGGAAATACGCCAGGTAGATAGTCATCAAGGAACCGTTTCACATTACCCCCAACACCATAGCTACATACTCACAAGTTGCCAGAAATGGCCCACATGTACACAGGCAACTGTCAACCCCGCGTTTTGTGCCCACGTTATCCATAGTGTCTATCAACAGCTTGTTAATATAGAAGCGCCGCTGATATTTTGTCAATCCTCTCCCGAAAACCGGCATCGCGGGCCATCCGGGAGGCGACCTTATCGCAGGCGTGAATGACCGTAGTGTGATCGCGCCCGCCGAATTTGTCACCAATCGCCTTCAGCGAGCTGTCAGTCAGGGTACGGGCTAGATACATGGCCACCTGGCGGGCCAGGGCGATATCGGCTGTCTTCTTCTTCGCGGTCATCATCTTCGAATCCACATTGAAGTGCTCGGCGCTTTTAGTCTGGATTGCCTCGATAGTCACACGCTTGCGGGAGCCGGCGGAGTCAGAGAGCAGCCGCCGGGCCAGGTCAAGACTGACCGGCTCTTTCTTTAGCGACGCATAGGCCAGGAGGCGATTAAGTGCTCCCTCAAGCTCCCTGACGTTGGCCGAGACGCGATCGGCTATATACGTGACCACGGTATCGTCGAGCTGAATTCCCTCAGACTCCAGCTTTTTGTAGAGAATTGCTGTCCTATTTTCGAGATCCGGAGCCTGAAGGTCCGTCACAAGGCCCCAGGAAAAGCGGGAGAGCAGCCGTTCCTCAAGTCCCTTGATCTCTTTGGGGGGGCGGTCAGAAGTCAGCGCAATCTGCTTGCCGGTCTGATGGAGGGCGTTGAAGGTATGGAAGAACTGCTCCTGGGTCCCTTCTTTGCCGGCAAAGAACTGGATATCGTCGATCAGGAGCACGTCCACGTCGCGGTAGTATCTCGTGAAATCGGCGATGGACCGATCGGATATGGCGCTGATAAAGTCGGAGGTGAACTTCTCCGAGGTGGCATACATGACTCGTTTCGACGGATAGTTGTCCAAAATCTCGTGACCGATCGCTTGGATGATATGCGTTTTCCCCAGCCCGGTGCCGCCGTAGATGTAGAGGGGGTTGTACTTGGTCATACCGGGGGCCTCGGCCACCGCCCGCGAGGCGGCGCAGGCGAACTCGTTAAAATCGCCAACAACCAGGTAGTTGAAGCGATACCGCCCGTTTAGGTTGTGATTAACTCTCGGCCCGTCCAGCGGTTGAACCGGCCCGCGGCCCGGCGGCGCCTCCAGGGGCAGGCAAGCCTGCTCCTCCTCCCCTGCGACCGCTGATATGACGTACACTACCTGTTGTCTCTTGCCGAGCACCTCGAGAAACGCCTCGTTAACCAGTTCAGCATAGTGCTCATCGATCCAGTCGGCGACAAACTGGTTAGGTACGGCAACCTTGAACTCGCCGTTGCCGTTCGGCTCGCCGCGAGTCGGCTTGAGCCAGATGTTAAAGGACTGCTGCTTGACGCGCCGGGACATGTACTCCAAGCAGTCTTTCCACGCCTGAGAATTAGGAAAGTTTTGCATTGAATCGGAACCCCCTCGATCTGGACAATGCTATTAACATTCGCACAATCGATTAAGTGTATCTCCTGTTGATACCTAACGGATCGGCCAATCAGCCAATCCACAATTTACACACATACCTATTCACACATCATGAGTCCGCAGACGATCATTGCAAAAGTTCATCAACTACCAAGGCGAAAAACCCAGCGAACACCACAAGAGTCTCTACGAAAGGGGAGTGGACAGGTCGTGGGCAGTAGATAACAACGTCAGAGGAAGACGTCAATTGACGCTCTGAAAATAAAGGGGAAAAAACTGAAGCGGTTGTTTGATCGACTGTTAGAACAGGTCTCTTGCGCGAATGAATGACACCACCATCAGCCGATGTCGTGAGATAAATTCAAGTTGTCCACAGCGGCAATGCTGGCAACGGCTTATCGACGGTTCATTGCATCTATCTGACGGGCGATGCCCGCGAACATTGCAACCTCGCGCTCGTTCCCGTCGATGGCTGCCGGAAGACCGTTATCGGCGCCTTCGCGGATCGAGGTCAGCAACGGGATCTCACCTAGCAGCTCCACACCGAGCCGTTTCGCTAGGTTTTTGCCGCCGTCCTTGCCGAAGATATAGTCCCGATGGCCGTTAGTTTCGTAGTAGGCCATGTTCTCAACCACGCCTATGACTTTCAGACTGGTCCGTTCGGCCAGCCTGGCCACCCGCCCGGCCACATGAGTGGCGGTCGCCTGGGGGGTGGTTACCACCAGTAGCTCGGCACTGGGGATGGACTGTGCGATAGTCAGGGTAACATCGCCCGTTCCGGGCGGCAGGTCGAGAAAGAGATAATCGAGATCGTCCCAGATCACATCGTTGATGAACTGGTTGATCGCCTTGTGCAAGAGCGGCCCGCGCCAGATTACCGGCTCGTCCTCATCGATAAAGAACCCCATCGAGACGACCTGGAGGTTGTCACCACGACGGAGCGGCACCATCTTGTCGTCGATTACCGTCGGCTGGCCGGACAGCCCCAGCATCCGGGGTATGGAAAAGCCGTACACGTCGGCATCGAGAAGTCCCACCCGCTTGCCCATCTGGGCCAGTGCCGCCGCCAGGTTGGTGGTAACAGTCGATTTGCCTACCCCGCCCTTGCCAGACGACACCGCTATAAACCGCTTTGAGAACTTGACTATCGATGCCTTCTTCTGGCCCGGTTTGACCCCCATGCCGAGCTTTTCCTTGAGCTGGGCGCGCTGTTCGTCGCTCATGACATCAAACTGGACATTGACCCGTTCGACCCCCGGTATCAGCATAACGCCGCTGGTCACATCCTCGGTGATTTTGGCCTTGAGCGGGCAGCCGGGGACAGTCAGCGTGATCCCGACATCGACTTTGCCGCGGTCGATTTTGACATACCTGACCATATCGAGATCGGTGAGCGGTTTTTTCAGTTCGGGGTCTTGTATTCCGCTAAGCACGTGCCTTACAGCTTGTTCAGTGAGCATAATTGCCTCCGGCCCTGTGGGCGCGGGTGTAAATCAAGTCCGCAATTCTATCGACCGCACCAATATAGGGGCAAAGGTCGCAACGTGAAAGGATGAAAATTGTTCCGGGGGGGCTCACCCCGCCAGGGGGGACGGGCTGTCCATGTCTGCGGGTAGCTTGGGCGCGTGATCCTTACCCTTGCGCTGCACGAACATGTATGCCAGTAGAAACACGATTGAGCAGCTTATGCAGGAATCCGCCACATTGAAGGTCCACCAGCGGTCCAGTTGAAAGCTGCCTATCGAGATGTCAAAAAAATCGACATCGATAAAGTCCACTACCTGCCCCAGCCGAATCCGGTCAATCAGATTGCCGACTGCCCCCCCGGCAATGAACGCCAGCGGAAGGGATATAGCCGGCATGTAGCGGTGGCGGTAGATGTAATACCCGACAAACGGCAGCACGATCAGGGCCATGACGAGATAATATGCCGACGGGCCGATCTGTGTGCCCATCGCGCCCCCCTCGTTGTAGACCAGGGTAAACATCAGGAAATCCCCGATTATCGACACAGAGGTTTTATCAGCGAGATAGGCCACCGCCCAGAGCTTGGTGGCCTGGTCGGCGATTACCACCAGACCCACGATCAGCAGCGGCCAGAGAAGAGGCTTAGCGCGCTTTTCGTCCAGTTTTTGCTTCCTCTTCGGCCGATTTGCACTCGATACAGAGCCGGGCGTGCGGCACCGCGGTCAGGCGGGGGACCTGAATCTGTTTGCCGCAGGTGTGACACTTGCCGTAGGTGCCGTCCTCGATCCGCCGCAGAGCCTCGTCGATATGATAGAGCAGCCGACGGCTCTTGGAGCCGTGGGCGAACGCCATCTCCCGCTCCATGTTGTCCGTACCCTGGTCGGCCATGTGATACGAGTAGTGGGTCAGGTCGCCGGTGGCTTCCTTGATCGTGGCGCCATGCGCCTCCTCGAGATACCCCATCTCTTCCAGCAGGGCGTGGCGCTTGTCCAGAAGGAGCTTTTTGAATTTGTCGAGGTCGCTCTTCTTCATGAGTAACTCCCGGTCAGAGTCTTACCACCTCAATGGCGGCCTTTTCACCATTTATGTCCCATTCGGTCGCCTTTGTCAAGTTTGCACCGGGGACGAATTCCAGGCTGTGGGCAAGGGTTTCGCGCTGGATGAAGCGGCCGTGACGGTCAGCGGCTCGGCGCAGGCGTTCCGACGCGCTCATGCGAATAAGGATGTTGTCGGTCACCTCGAATCCGGAGGTCTTCCGCATATTCTGGACCTTGTTGACAATCTCACGGGCAAAACCCTCATCGCGCAACGCGTCGTCGATCTTAGTATCCAGCGCCACCACCACGCCGCCGTCGGCCTCGACCGCCATGTCCTGCTTCTCGGTCCGGATAACCTCGATATGCTCCGCTGTCAGAGTCGGCTTGCTGGGAAGTGACTCGATTTGGAGTGTACCGGTAGTGGCAAACTCGTTGACCTGGCCGCTTGCCAGCCCCGCGACATACGCGGCTGCCGTTTTGACATCAGCTCCCAGCATCGGCCCGGCGGTCTTGAAATTCAGCTTGGCGCTGTAGGAGATGTACTCGTCAAGATTATCGGCGGCCACCACCTCCTTGACGTTGAGCTCGTCGCGGATTATTCCCAGATACGGGGCCAGCTTCTCAAACGCATTCTTGCCCGGCAGGGAGACCATCATCTTTGCCAGCGGCTGGCGCACTTTCAGGTTTTTGCGCGTGCGGGCCGCCCGCCCAAGCTGTACCAGCTTCTCGACCATGCCCATGGAATCTTCCAACTCCCGGTCGATCAGCGATTCATCCCCTTTCGGGTATTGGGCCATGTGGACCGAGAGCGCCAGCCCGATTTCGGCGCGTCTCTCCCCGGTCAGTTCGGTCCAGAGCAGTTCCGAAACCATCGGGCTGATCGGCGCGGAAAGCCGGCAGATACCCTCGAGCACCCGGTATAGCGTGAGGTAAGCGCGCATTTTCGACGGGTCATCGGCCTCCGCCCAGAACCGTCTCCGGTTATTGCGGACATACCAGTTGGAGAGTTCTTCCACCACGAAATTCTGGATCGCCCGCACGGGGCGAGTGAGCTCGTAGGCGTCGAGACTGGCGACCGTATCCTTGACCAGCGAATGGTAGCGCGAGATAATCCAGCGGTCGAACATCTCCGGCTCGCCGGCCTTTGACTCGAGAAACTGCTCGACTGTCTGTCCGGCCTGGTGGGCGCGTTCGAGGACGTTGTCGATATTGGCGTAGATTGCGAAGAAACTATACGTATTGCGCAGGGTGTCGTAATGCTTGCGGATTACTTCCTGCAAGCCGTCGAAATCAAAGCGTGTCGGCACCCAAAGGCTGGAATTCGACACCAAATACCAGCGCAGCGGGTCGGCGCCGTACTTGGCGATCGCCTCAAACGGATCGACCACGTTCCCCTTGTGCTTGGACATCTTCTTGCCTTCTTTGTCCAGCACAAACTCGAGCACGACCACATTCTTGAACGGGGCCTTATCGAAAAGCATGGTCGAAATCGCCAGGAGCGAATAGAACCAGCCCCGGGTCTGGTCGACCGCCTCGGAAATGAAATCGGCCGGGTATTTCCGTTCGAATACCTCTTTGTTTTCAAAGGGATAGTGCCACTGGGCATACGGCATCGCGCCGGAATCAAACCAGACATCGATAAGCTCCGGCACCCGGGTCATGCTCCCACCGCACTCGCACTCGAGCTTGATCTCGTCGATCATCGGCCGATGCAGTTCGATATCGTCCGGGCAGGCGACCGCTTCTTCCTTGAGCTGTGCGATTGAGCCAACCGCTCGCATCTTGCCGCACTTGGCGCTATCACACACCCAGATCGGCAACGGTGTCCCCCAGAACCGCTCGCGCGAAAGTGCCCAATCGACATTATTCTCCAGCCAATCGAGCATCCGGCCGGTTCGGATTTCGTCCGGCACCCAGCTAATGGCGTTGTTATTCTTGATCAACTGCTCTTTGAACTGGGTCGTCCGGATATACCAGGACTCGCGGGCGATATAAATCAGCGGCGAGTCACACCGCCAGCAGAACGGGTAGTTGTGCTCGTACAGCTCCTTCTTGTAGAGCTTACCGGCTTTTTTCAGGTCATCCGTGATCACCGGATCGGCGTCTTTGACAAACATGCCCGCGTACTTCCCCGCCTCGGCTTTGAAAAGGCCGTTGGCCTCGATCGCCTGCAGCACCGGGAGACCGTATTTCTGGCCGATTTCGTAGTCATCGGCGCCGAATCCGGGAGCGATATGGACAATGCCGGTGCCGTCATCGAGCGTGACAAACTCCCCGGTGATGACATAGAACGCCTTGTCGCTCTGCTCCTTATAGAAATCAAACAGGGGGATATACCGCCGTTTGACAAAACCCGCCCCCTTGTGCCGCGCCAGTATCTCCACTTCCGGCCCGAGCACCCGCATGACGAGCGCCTCGGCCATGACCAGCTTCTCGCCCTGATGCCGCACCGTCACATAGTCGGCGTCCGCTTTCATGCAGAGGGCGGCGTTCGACGGCAGTGTCCAGGGGGTGGTAGTCCAGACTAAGTAGCTGAAATCCCCATCGGCAGCTTTCATCTTCACAAACAGCGACGGGTCCTTGACCAGTTCGTACCCCTGGGCGACCTCGTGCGACGAAATCGCCGTCCCGCAGCGCGGGCAGAACGGGACTGTCTTGTGCCCCTGGTAAATCAGTCCGCGATCGTACAGGTTCTTGAGGATGTGCCAAACGGATTCGATATACTCGTTTTTGAGTGTGATATAGGCGTCGTCGAGATCGAGCCAGTACCCGATCCGGTGGGTAATCCGGTTCCAGTCTTCGAGATATCGAAACACCGATTCGCGGCATTTCTGGTTGAACTGCGCGATCCCGTATTCGATCACCTGAGCCTTGTTGACAAAGCCGAGCTGCTTTTCGACCTCGATTTCGACCGGAAGGCCGTGGGTGTCCCAGCCCGCTTTGCGGTCGACCCGGAAGCCCTGCATCGCCTTGTACCGGCAGACCAGGTCCTTGACCGTGCGCGAGATGACATGGTGAATCCCCGGTTTGCCGTTGGCGGTGGGGGGGCCCTCGTAAAAGACAAACTCCGGCCTGTTCTCGGCCACCTTTTTGGCCCGGGCGAACACCTGGTGTTCGTCCCAAAAGGCGAGGATTTTCTCCTCGGCCGCTGGGAGGCTGAAATTGTCTTTTAGCGGGTCGAATTTCATTCGGTCTGCTTTCGACTAAAGCCGACTAATTTATTCCCCATCGGCAGGAATGTAAAGGTTTTTGAGTGGGGCTTAGGGTACCACTAACATCAGTGTGGCACTTATCACGAAGAGATGTATAGATACGGTAGATTCCCCGCCATAGTCCCGGCGCCCCGGCCGCTTGCGGTGGGGTGAGATTGTGCGGACACTGTCACATTATTACTGAACCGCATGAGCGAATAAGACCGCACCCTTCGACCCATCGACATGCTCAGGGCAGACGCAGCTCAGGGTGACGGACAGTCTGGTAGGTCGAAACCCCTGCGCCTGCTCGCCGTGGCAAGGTTTCGACAGCCGTGCATCGGCGGGTTTGAAGCAGACCCGCCCTACGATCTCAACAAGGGGCAGACCGGGATGTCTGCCGCCCACGGATGGTCACATCCTTGCCGTCGGCTGAAACCCCTTCACGAACGATCTTATGAAAACTCCCCGCTCCGAAAGTGACCGCTTCATTGGGCTGCCGTTGTGTCCGGCGGGAAGTACGATTGAATTGTCGACCAGGAGAGGGTGTGTGTCATGTCTTCAAGTCCCTCGGTATTGTCGGGGTCGTGCGAACAGCAGGTGTGTGTGGTGCGCTGGCCGGCCAGGATATCCCAGGCGTTGCTCATATCGACATATATATACGGATAGCTGTCGTAGAGCTGCATGACCTCGGCCGTGGTACCGGTCGAAATGGGAATCGTATATTGGAGACCGGCCTGGCTATTCACCAGGGTCTCGAAGATGCCGCTGTAAGCCGCGGCTGCGAACATCATCTCAAACTTATGCGTAGCCGCCACCACATGGCCGGACAACAAGAACTGGTTTGGATATGGGTCCCATGGACTTTTGACGAAATCCGATCCCGCCCAGCTCCAGGTGTCGGTGCTGGGAGGGTCGGAATCAGGCCAGGTGTAGGAAAAATCGCCACTCGCCTCTACCGCCCCGTATGAATCATCGGCTGCGGGAAAAATAACGGAATAATACGTCGGGGCAATGTGCGGCATTTCGCGAAAAGGATGAATGTCCGCTCGCAGATGGGCATTGATCACGATCGTGCTGGTAAGACTGCCCGCGTCGCGCTCCGTGAATGTGAACGGGCCGCGCCACTCGGTCAGATTCACGACATTACTCTTACGCTTGATACTATACGATGGTCCCGTGAGACCGTCCACCTCGACCGTCACCGGTCCGGCCGAGCCGGCTCCAGTATTGGGAATAAAGGTGGCAATCATTTCCGGCTGCCAGCTGAGAATGGGGAGTTCCGTCCCGCCCACAATAACGCGCCCCTTCGATCCCGGGTCGCTGCCGAACATACCCGTTATGAACAGAGTGTCAGTATGTTCGAGAACAAACATGTAACGGATGCTCGGAGCCAGCAGACCGAAATGATTTTGCAGGCGCCGGACCCGGAGTCTGGCATTAGTTGTCGGATCGTGGTCAAAGCCGCGGTTTTGCATGTCGGTCCAGAGCATATCGACAACGAAGGGTCGCTGAGGCGGCGATTCCTTCGGACTCAGCGTCGAGGCGTTGGCGCCCAGCATGCGGTCAAACAAGAACTCGGCGGCCTTGTTGGCCGGTCCATCCGTCACGGTCTTTGTCCAGCCGCAGAACACCGAGGCCCCCGCGGTGAAAAATCCCTGGCGAAGAGAGGAGACGCTGTCG
>JBFMGC010000063.1 GCA_040752815.1 Candidatus Zixiibacteriota bacterium | reverse complement strand
GGCTGCTGTGTGGGCCGCGTCGGCGACGCCAACAACAGCGGCGACGATGAGCCGACCATTGGCGACGTCACCGTTATGATCGACGCCAAGTTCATCAGCGGTACCTGCGACGGGATCATTGCCTGTATTCCCGAGGCGGACATTAACCAGTCGGGCGGTGGGAGTGCGACTTGTGAGGACATCTCGATCGGCGATATTACTATCCTGATCGACTACCTGTTCATCACCGGTCAGTCACTTGGTCTGCCGAACTGTCTATGATCTAATCGGTAGCTTGGGAAGCCTCAGGCTCCCAGGATTCAGAAGCGGCCACCCCAACGGGGTGGCCGCTCTCTTTTTGCGGTACTCAATCCTGCCCCGGTCTTTGCGACCTTATGGGACAGCCCCAACCGGGTGGCAAGCACCAGCCGCCGAAACCTGTAACCACGGATCTGTCTGACAATCGCCGCCGAACACCACTTTGCCGGGGGGCTGGGGGAAGGTGAGGCAGGCAGGCGCCCTGGGGGGCTCGCGTCGCGTCAAAGTGGGCTTCCCCTGTCCAGAAGCCAAGCTAAGACTGACTTCCGCAGCATTTGTAACTTGACGCAAAGCCTGGAGGGAGATATATTAGCATACAGGGTTTTTGGTGCCGGTCTGCTTTCAGACGGGCTCCGCGGACAGTGGACTTACTCACCATCGGACCTGCCGCTGGACAGGACGCACACTGGCCACATATACAATGAAGCCGCCGGGTTTCGCCCGCGAAGTCGTCTGATTTAATGGACGGCCTTGGACTATTGCCGAGCTGTCCGGATACAGAGTGATAATGCGCGTAGTTTTCCCTATTACCGGCGAGTCTCTGTTATTCGCCCGATCAGATTACACCGTCAGGACGGACTTTGGTTTTCATAGTCTCGGTCCGAGTCGCGGTGTCTTCTGCCCGAATCCGGATACAGGTAAGCGGCCACACGAAATATAGGAAAGGAGGTAGGTCTACAGAAAGAGACGGTGTATCAAGGCTTATCGGTACCAGAGAGTTTTTTCCCAAGGGTACCGGCCGATTGTATGAGGTCCCCGGCAGGGGACAAGCTTCAACCAAACTCGAAAGGGTTCAAGCATGTACAGAAAGTTTGCAGTAACCGCATCGGCTGCCGTACTGCTGCTTCTTTTGGCAGTAACAATCGATGCGAAAGTTGGAACCAAGGCGGACCTGGCCGACCAGGCGAGAGTCGAGAATATCACTCGCTTCAATATGCCGGGGCCGCACGAATTCATGTCGGTGTACTCCGAGGGCGACCAGCGTAATCCGAATCCAGTTTCGGTCTACGCACCGCCGGTCCGGAGATCGGTCGGAAGTGCGACCTCACCCGACGTTGGCCCGGGGATCGGCACCAGCATCGCGCTGACCTGGGACGACCAGCAGGTGTTCTACCCGGTTGGTCGCCACATCTCGCATTGGTGGAACGGCGAAGCCGGCGAAACCAACGAGGTGGAGGTTCATTTCACCTATGAAATGACTGTCGACACGCTGCCCGGTGATCCGTGGGCCGTAGTGGGCGATACTATTCCGTATCGCCAAACGGGCTACAACGTCTACGTCGCCACCGTGCCGACGGCGAACTGGCCGCGAGACCAGGATATCGGCTGCGTCCTGCAGGCGACCGACACTATCGGTATGGCCACTGGCGCCAACATCGCGCTGCGGCCGAACGGCCTGGCTACGATGATCGCGGCGGCACGCTTTTATGCGCCAACCCTGAGCGACGGCACCTACTATGTAGAGAACATGCTGTATTATCAGGGTTCGCAGTGGAGCTGCACATACGATCCGCGGTCGGCGCTGAACACGTCCTTTATCGACTCGACCAAGTACAAGCCTCACTGGGCCGGTTCCACGCTTGACGGCAACCACGCCGACTATCCCCAGGTGGCTTCTCAGGTCGATGGCGGCGGTAACGTGATAACCCACGTCCTTCTGGCCGAAAAAGAGGCTTTTGAGATCCTCGGTACCCCGGAGTGGGCGGACGATGTCGACTATCGTACATTCGCCTATTTCCGTAAGGTCGGCGACGGCCCGGCGGGTACCTGGAGCGCCGGTCAGGTGATCGACACCATCGAGAGAAACTTCGCCGACATGGCGGCCGATCCGTTCGGTTCTCGGGTAGTCATCGCCTATTCCAACCCGAGCTACTATGGCCGGCTTCTTAACAACGGCTGGGACAAGGACTGCTACTACCGTGAGTCAACCGATTATGGTGTGACCTGGAACGCCGTGGTCAATGTCACTAACTATTTGAACGCCATCACCGGTGTGCCTCACTTCTCGATGTACTACGAGACTAAGGCGCTTTACTCCTCTGATGGTAACCTGCATATCCTCTTCCAGCAGACCCCAGCTTCGGCCAATCCATATTTTGATGGATACAACTGGAGGGATTTCAACCAGGATATCGCTCACTGGGATCGCACTTCCGATGCCTACGTCAGGGTAGCCAACGGCACGTACATGAACGACGACTACCTGACCGGATCGATCAACACGATCCACTGCGGCTTTGGCGGCGATCCGGCCACCTACACTCAGTTCTTCAACCTATCTGAGTGCGACGGCAAGCTGTACGCGGTTTGGAACCAGATCCATCCCTGGGCGAACTACGGCGACTATACCATTCAGCCGGAGATCCTGACTGACTGTGCCTACACGGGTAACCGGCTGAATATGGCGAACCACGAGATCATGATGTCGGTAGCCGCGCTGGCCACGCCGACGTTGTGGGATCCGCCTCGCCATATCAGCAATACGTTTACTCCGGACTGCGGTCTCCCCGGCGACCCGCTGGCCACCGGCGGTGTTTGCGGCAACGAGTACAAGCCGTACGTCGAGCACTACGCTCTAAATGAAGCCGGCATGGATCTCACCTGGCCGGCCTCGAGCCTTGTCGACATGACCCCCGAAGGTGATCCGCCGTACGCCGGCAGCTTCTATTTGAACGCTGAGTATATGGATGACCAATTCCCGGGCGGTTCCTGGAACCCGAACGAACGCGAGCCGAACAGCGTCAACTCGCTTAACTCGATGAAGTGGTTGAGAATAGCTTGCGTGGAGCCGGTCGAGGCATCATTGATTGAGGCCCGTCCTGCGTCGCTGAACTTCCCGTTGTGGGTCAAGTTCGGCGAGACCGACAACTACACGGTGACGGTCAGAAACAGCGGCAACGTACCTCTCAATGTTTCTCAGATCGGAACCGTTGGCGGGGCTTGGCTTAGTGTTTCGAGCCCGTCCGGTTTGGTGGTGCCCGCAGGCGTCGTGAACACGGGTACCTTTGACATCATCATCAGCGGCGTTGGAATCAGCACCACTCAGTTCCTTGAGGGCGAAGTGTATCTGAAGTCCGACGCGGCCAACAACGATTCCTTGTCGATCAAGATCAAGATCCTCGCAGCCAACCATGTCGAAGCTGTAGCGTGGGATACTGCCACGACGCACCACTACATGTTCGACGAGTTCTTCGAGCCCGAAGGCGAGGTAATTGCCTTGGCCGTCAGTAACTTCGGTGAAGTCGGCTATGGCGCCTTGACGCAGGGATCCGTGAATTTGGACTACAAAGAGTCCGGCCTGGAGTGCGGAACCCGCGATCGCGATGAAATCTACATGTTCGGCGGTACTGCGTACGCGCTTACCGCGACCACCAGCGGCGGCGCTGGTGTTGAGCTAACCCAGTCGTTCAATGATGCCAACCAGGCTGATGAAACCGGGTGGGATCCTACCAACGCCAAGGGCAGCATCACCGGCGGTCTGACCGGCGGCGGCGCGTACGACTCTGTCTACACAGGTCGCTTCGTCAACCGCGATACGACCATCGCGATGGAGCGCATCGTGTATGCGCCGAGGTCGAGCACCCCGCTTACATCGATCCTGAATTTCATGATCGTGTATACGAAGGTGTATTCGGCCGACGGCCAGCCGCACAACCACCTGACTTTCGGTAACGCCGCGGACTTCGATGTTCCCGCCTCGGACCCGCCGAACAACAACTCAGCTGTTTCGGTAAGCGGCAACTTCGTATACCTGCAGGGTACGGACACGGCGGGCTGGGCCGGTTGTCAGCCTAATACGACGCGATTTGGGACCGAAGCCTTCGGCGGCGGCTATACGTCAGCCGAATTCCAGGCCAACAATTGCGTCAACGGCCTAACCTTTCACGCTTCCCGGACAGTGTATCAGCTCCTCTTGGAAGACACCACCCACCTGCGGAACGGCACCGATCTGATTCCTGATCAGCCGAACCCGGTGGTTTGGTGGGACGAGGTCACTATCGGTGGCGTAAGCGCGTCGGATCTGATGGATACCGACCTGGCCCTGATCACCACTTACGTCCACGACTACGACCTTGCTGCGACCGACACGCTGCACTACTGGACGGTGCTTTCGACCGTTCGGGACGGCACGATCGAGGATCTGGAGAGCCAGGTAGCCTATGCCAAGAACTGGTACATGCAGACCGTTCGTGGTTGCGGCGGAGGCTGCTGCGTGGGTCGCGTGGGTGATGCCAACAATAGCGGAGAAGACGAACCGACCATTGGTGACGTGACCGTCATGATCGACGCCAAGTTCATCAGCGGCACGTGCGACGGTATCATCGTCTGCTTGACCGAAGCGGACATTAACCAGTCCGGCGGCGCAACGGCGACCTGTGAAGACATTTCGATCGGCGATATTACGATCCTGATCGATTACCTGTTTATCACGGGTCAGTCGCTCGGTTTGCCGAACTGTCTGTGATTTAACGCGTAGCTTGGGAAACCCCAGGCTCCTGTGGATTGAGAAGCGGCTGCTCCTTCGTGGAGCGGCCGCTTTCAGTTTGTGGGCGTGTCGAATGGAGTGGCGAATCTGGCATTGCGTATAATACATACGCAATACCACCGTAATCTTGTCGCATTGACGGATTTATAGAAACTGTCGATTTTTATATCGCGAACAGAGAACCCTGACCATAGTTTTGGTCTGCGGGCGACCTGTTGCAGGAATGTAGTTTGGGCCAAGGCGGGGTCGGGCACAGTGTCCGCCCCGCCTTTATCATTTGGCTCCCCGACTTCTGCAAGGTGCGAGGCGTGTATTCGCTCTGCGTTGAACGGACCTCACGTACAGGATGCCGCGCAAGGGCAGTGGGTGGGAACTTCGCATCCCCCGATCGGGTGAGCTTAGACGGGCGAGCCGACCGACTTCCTAACGACTTCGGCAAACCGCCTCGCACCCACTCGGGTCTGATCGACGGTAGTCGCAGAGAACGAAATCCGCACGTGCCCCTCCTTTCCAAATGTGCCACCGGGAACAACCGCGACGTCGTTCTGAAGAAAGAGGTGAAAGAGGTACTCGTCAGAGTCATCAACCTTGGAGGGAAGCAGGTGAGTTACATCAGGAAAGAAATAGAACGCTCCTTGCGGCTTGGCCAGACTCGAAATGGCTGTTGCCAGCTCTTCGAACAGAATGTCCCGCCTACGCTGTAGTTCGGCCCGAAGGGAATCATGCCACGGGTCGCGGTTGGCCTTATCAGTTAGCGCGACCGCGTAGGCGTCCTGCAGCGGAGTGGCCACACCGGCGGTCTGGCTGTAGTCAGCACGGGAAAACAGGTCGCACACGAACGGGTCGCGGCAGACCACATAGCCTACTCGCAGTCCGGTCGCGGCGAAACTTTTGGACATGGAGAAGACCGCGATTGTCCTCTCATTGCCGAACTCGAGCATACTGGTGTGCCGCACGCCATCGTACAAGATCTGGTCATACGGCTCATCGGACACGACAATCACATCATGTTTTCGGCAGAGCTCATCGATCAGCCTGGTCTCATCGCGAGTGAACACCTTGCCGGTGGGATTGTGCGGCGAGTTGAAGTAGAACAAGTCGGCCCTTTTCAGGCCGTCCTCGAGCCGGTTCGGATCGAAAGTAATGCCGCTTCCAGTTTCTTCGAGATCGACCGTTTGGAAAACACTCTCGGCGTAGGGGAAGATGTTCCCGGTCAGGCAGGGCCAGTACGGGCTGAAACCCAGCACCTTCTTTCCGCGGAAGAGACTGAACGCCAGTTGCAGTCCTTCCTGGCCGCCATGCATGCAAACGATATGGGAGTTTTCAAGCTGGATGCCGAACTCAGCGTGGTATGCACGGACAGCCGCGATAAGGTTCGGTTCGCCGCCCGACTTGGGATAATTGGTCCGCCCGCGTGCCAGTGACGCAGACACGGCATCCCGAACGTACTGCGGCATGACCAGATTCAGATCGCCGCGCTGGAATTTGATAATGGAGCGACCTTCGCTCTCGAGGCGGCGCACCTCTTCGCTGATCGCTACGATTGAAGAAAGACCCAGATCGGTAAAGGAGTGGTGGAATTTGGTAGTAGTTGCGCCCGGCATGGCAGAGTCCCTTCTGTCAGAGTCCAATGACGGTTGTGGTAATCGCCGGACGAGGGCGGTGGATGTCGGAAACATCGCCGATATCGCGCTAACGGCCGGCTTTTCACTAATATAAGACCTTTTGTGTCCACTTACAATATGGTGTCAACCGGTAGGGGTAAAAAGTTCATGATAAAGGGGGAGGAGCGTCTGAAGAGAAATACCGGGGGGCGGGATTGAACCGCCGACCCCCTGTTCCACAGACAGGTGCTCTAACCAGCTGAGCTACCCCGGCAAGTCGCTGATCAAATTATCGGATTGTCGCATCAAGTCAAGAACTTAACGCCACTGCCGGCTTGTCCTGGGGCAACGGTCCAGACCATCCGCCCCCTTCAGTCGGACGGAACGGCCATCCAGGAGCGAACGAAATCGGCGACGGAGACAACCAACGGGCGTGGCTACGTACCGCAGCCGGACTCGGCGCAGCCGCGTTCGCGGCAGTCACCCGGATGACCGGCCCGAATCAGATAGCCGCTGGTACCGTCAGGGCGAGTGACAAAATCGATATTAATCACCCCGAATTGCTCCAGGGCCTTCTTCAGGCCGGGGTCGATGTACGCCGTCACGCCGTTGTGTTCCAGCTTGTCAAGATCACGAATGGACTCGTCCAGAGCCATGCCCAGCGACGGGCCGCTTCAGCCGTAGCCCTGAAAGAAGATAATCAGATGTTTCCCCTGGGCCTGGGGCGAACCCATGACAACCTGGAGCTGGGTGCTGGCGGAATCGGTGACGGCTAACATTTCGGCGTACCTCAATCGACTTCTTTATCCATGTGATCGGAATATAACCGATTCGATTCGAGCCTAGGCCAAAAAAAGTGTGCTTTTTCGAGGAAGTAGCGAGGCGACAGGGATTTTGAGCGCGGTTGCATGTGGCGCGGGGGTTAAAGATGGTGGCAATGGCCGTCGATAAAGATATGGCGCCGGATGGCAGCGGCGAGGTCGAACTATTTGGCAGGCAGAGGGATGAAAAGTGGCGATATTTTTTTGATTTTATGTAGAAACCCCTTGACATGTAGCGCAAGCCGGTTTATCGTACACGTCTGCCAGGTGTACATTTGTATGTCGGGCGGGTTTTTTTTCGCTGTTCTTTGACAACTGAATAGCCACGCTGAAGACAAGAGACAGTTCTTGTTTTCATGTCGCGGGTCCTGAGGATCACAAGATTCTTGAGACCTTTTCCAAGTAAATCATGGATACGAATGCGTACGTTCGTGCGCATTGGATCATGGTAATTATCGAAGTATTGATATTTTACGGAGAGTTTGATCCTGGCTCAGAACGAACGCTGGCGGCGTGCCTAATACATGCAAGTCGTGCGAGAAAGTCCGGCTTCGGTTGGACGAGTAAAGCGGCGAACGGGTGAGTAACACGTGGGAAATTTACCCTTGGGTCCGGGATAAGCCCTCGAAAGGGGGTCTAATACCGGATAATATCTCCGGGCGGCATCGCCTGGGGATCAAAGACGGGGCAACCTGTCGCTTAGGGATGATCCCGCGCTCCATTAGCTTGTTGGTGAGGTAACGGCTCACCAAGGCTGCGATGGATAGCCGACCTGAGAGGGTGACCGGCCACACTGGGACTGAGATACGGCCCAGACTCCTACGGGAGGCAGCAGTAGGGAATATTGCGCAATGGACGCAAGTCTGACGCAGCAACGCCGCGTGGGTGATGAAGCTCCTTGGAGTGTAAAACCCTGTCAGTGGGGAAGAAACGTGCGGGTAGTAACTGATTCGCACCTGACGGTACCCACAGAGGAAGTCCCGGCTAACTCCGTGCCAGCAGCCGCGGTAATACGGGGGGGACGAGCGTTGTTCGGATTTACTGGGCGTAAAGGGCGCGTAGGCGGACCTTCAAGTCGGGTGTGAAAACTGTCGGCTTAACTGACAGCCTGCACTTGATACTGTTGGTCTTGAGTACGGGAGAGGAGAGCGGAATTCCTGGTGTAGCGGTGAAATGCGTAGATATCAGGAAGAACACCGGTTGCGAAGGCGGCTCTCTGGACCGATACTGACGCTTAAGCGCGAAGGCTTGGGGAGCAAACAGGATTAGATACCCTGGTAGTCCAAGCGGTAAACGATGGGCACTAGGTGTCGGGGGTATCGACCCCCCCGGTGCCGAAGCTAACGCATTAAGTGCCCCGCCTGGGGAGTACGGTCGCAAGATTGAAACTCAAAGGAATTGACGGGGGCCCGCACAAGCGGTGGAGTATGTGGTTCAATTCGAAGCAACGCGCAGAACCTTACCTGGGCTTGACATGCTTGGGACCGCCGGTGAAAGCCGGTCTCCCCTTCGGGGGCCCTTGCACAGGTGCTGCATGGCTGTCGTCAGCTCGTGCCGTGAGGTGTTGGGTTAAGTCCCGCAACGAGCGCAACCCTTGTCCATAGTTGCCATCAGGTCATGCTGGGAACTCTATGGAGACTGCCGGTGACAAGCCGGAGGAAGGTGGGGACGACGTCAAGTCCTCATGGCCCTTACGCCCAGGGCTACACACGTACTACAATGGCCGGTACAGAAGGTTGCAATACCGCGAGGTGGAGCTAATCCCCAAAACCGGTCTCAGTTCAGATTGGAGTCTGCAACTCGACTCCATGAAGGCGGAATCGCTAGTAATCGCTGATCAGCAGGCAGCGGTGAATACGTTCCCGGGCCTTGTACACACCGCCCGTCAAGCCACGGAAGTCGGGAGCACCCGAAGTCGCTTATCTAACCGCAAGGAGGATGGCGCCTAAGGTGATACCGATGACTGGGGCTAAGTCGTAACAAGGTAGCCGTAGCGGAAGCTGTGGCTGGATCACCTCCTTTCTAAGGAGTTAGGTGTGCGGTCCGTCTCCGCGGACCGAATACTTAGGTCGACGACATAAAACAGGAGCACTCTTGCTCTTCAGCAGGCTATTTGGAATAAATAAATGTGGTCGCGTTTAGGCGACGCTGAAAGCCTCCGAGTGGGCCTATAGCTCAGTTGGTTAGAGCGCGCGCCTGATAAGCGCGAGGTGATTGGTTCAACTCCAATTAGGCCCACCATGGACCGGGCCTTCTTTGGAGTCGTGACTCTCAAGAGCCGTCGACCTCGCGGTCGTGCGGCAAGCGGTAAGCATGCCCGACGCGAAGTTTGACGCCGGCGCCTACTGGAAAGAGCGGCTTCGACAACACTTCGACCTCATCGGGGTCGGTTTCAAACGTCGAAGCATAGCCTACAATCGCCAGGTGTATCGGCTCAGAACCGAGGCACTCGACGAACTCTTCAGGCGGCACGGCTGGCCGATCGAAGGCAAGGCGGTTTTGGATGTCGGTTGCGGCACCGGTTATTTTATCGACCACTGGCTTAGGCGACGCGCCCGTCAGGTGACGGGGATCGACGTAACCGAGGTCAGTGTAGAAAGATTACGCAACCGGTTTCCCGACGCGAGATTTGTTTGCGCCGATATCGCGGAACCGAATTTGGATGTAGGCGGGACATTCGATATCGTAAGTGTATTTGATGTCCTGTACCACATCGTAGACGATAAGAAGTTTGAGCAGGCAGCCACGAACCTGTCGCGGCTGTGCCATCCCGGAAGTCGCGTGATTATCACCGACATGTTCGGGAAGTGCACGGTCGAGGTTGTGAAGCACGTTCGGAACCGGTCGCTGGACCGGTACCAGGAGGTTTTTTCGAAGAACGGGTTCAGGCTGCTTGAGTTGAGGCCGTTGTTTTTTACCCTGATGCCTCCCTCCCGGCTGGCCAGTCGGCCGGCGTATTGGGTCGGGGCGCTGGGCTGGGAAGCCCTGACGTTTCCGGCGCAGTGGGAGTGGCTGGGCGGGGTGATCGGCAGCGTCCTGTATGGGGTCGATTCCGGGCTGCGCCGAAGGTTCCCACGGGGACCGTCGCATCACCTGGCGGTGTTCGAGTTCACGGGAACCGGACCCACCCCGTAGTAGTTGGAATGGTGCGGCTGATCGACTCGTTGACTGGGGATGTAGCTCAGTTGGGAGAGCGGTGGCTTTGCAAGCCACAGGTCACCGGTTCGATCCCGGTCATCTCCACCATAGAAATGAAAGCCCTTTGTGGTTTTGATATAGGTCGCATGGGCGACCGTGCTCTTTGACAACTTCATAGTATTTTGGGTAAGCAAGCGATTGGTATCTTCCAATTGGTTGCGCAGTGTCTAATTAAGGGATGCTCTCAGATAGATTTCGGTTAAACTACTAAGAGCACACGGCGGATGCCTTGGCACTGGTAGGCGACGAAGGACGTGGTAAGCTGCGATAAGCCTCGTTTAGGTGCAAACAACCTTAGGCGGGGATGTCCGAATGGGGTAACCCGGCTCCGAGCAATCGGGGTCATCGTGCGCTGAATTCATAGGTGTACGAAGCAAACGCAGGGAACTGAAACATCTCAGTACCTGCAGGAAGAAAAAACAATAGTGATTCCCTCAGTAGCGGCGAGCGAACGGGGACAAGCCTAAACCGGACGGCACGTTAAAACCTGACAGTGTTGTGCCTTCGGTGTCGCGGGAGTCGACGGATCCGGTGTCAGACGGGTCGAGGAGTGAAAAACCGTATGTATAGACTAAGGACCTGGAAAGGTCTGCCGTAGCGGGTGACAGCCCCGTGGTCGAAATGCATGCGGCTCCTGTCGGAATTCCCAAGTATGGCGGGACACGTGGAATCCTGCTTGAATCTGCCAGGACCATCTGGCAAGGCTAAATACTCACCAGTGACCGATAGCGAACTAGTACCGTGAGGGAAAGGTGAAAAGTACCCCTGGCGGGGTGTGAAATAGTACCTGAAACCGTGTGCTTACAAGCGGTCGGAGGAAAGGCAGGTCTTCGGACCTGCCGGACTGACGGCGTGCCTATTGAATAATGATCCGGCGACTTACTTCTCTGTCGCAAGGCTAAGCGAAACTCTCGCGCAGCCGCAGCGAAAGCGAGTCTGAACAGGGCGACTCAGTGGCAGGGAGTAGACCCGAAACCAGGTGATCTAGGCATGGCCAGGATGAAAGTTCGGTAAAACGGACTGGAGGTCCGAACGCACCAATGTTGAAAAGTTGGGCGATGAGCTGTGCCTAGGGGTGAAAGGCCAATCAAACCTGGAAATAGCTGGCTCTCCTCGAAATAGCTTTAGGGCTAGCCTCGGATACAAGTCTTACGGAGGTAGAGCACTGGATGGGCTAGGGGCCCTACAAGGTTACCAACCCCAACCAAACTCCGAATGCCGTAAGATGTTCTCCGGGAGTCAGGCGGTGGGGGATAAGCTTCATCGCCAAAAGGGAAACAACCCAGACCACCAGCTAAGGTCCCTAAGTCATGCTAAGTGGCAAAGGAGGTGGAATTACTTAAACAGCTAGGATGTTGGCTTAGAAGCAGCCATCATTTAAAGAGTTCGTAACAGATCACTAGTCTAGTGATTCCGCGCCGATAATTCTCGGGACTATGCATGGCACCGAAGCTGTGGGCTTCGACTTCGGTCGGAGCGGTAGGGGAGCATTGCCTGTAGGTTGAAGGTGATCCGTAAGGGTTGCTGGACGGCAGGCAAGCGATTATGTCGGAACGAGTAGCGATAAAGCAGGCCATAAACCTGCTCACCGAAAGCCTAAGGTTTCCTGGGGAAGGTTAAACCTCCCAGGGTTAGTCGGATCCTAAGCCGAGGTCGAAAGGCGTAGGTGATGGAAAACAGGCTAAAATCCCTGTACCTGTAGTGTCGCGTTATACCTATGGGGTGACGCAGAAGTGAAGGTCAGACGGGTGATGGTTGTCCCGTTCGAAGGCTGTAGACGGGGCCGGCAGGCAAATCCACCGGCCTAACGTCGAGGGTCGTAAGGCAAGGTCGCAAGACCGAAGTGACCATAATCATGCTGCCAAGAAAAACCTCTATGGAAGTGGCACTGCAGTCCGTACCGCAATCCGCCACAGGTAGGCGAGGAGAATATCCTAAGGTGCTCGGGTGAACTCATGCTAAGGAACTAGGCAAATTGACTCCGTAACTTCGGGAGAAGGAGTGCCGGTAGTAGGTGAGTGATTTTACATCAGGAGCCGAAACCGGCCGCAGTGAAATGCTCGCGGTGACTGTTTACTAAAAACACATGTCTCTGCCAAGTCTCACAAGACGACGTATAGGGACTGATACCTGCCCGGTGCTGGAAGGTTAAAAGGAGAGGTTAGCTCCGAGAAATCGGGGCGACGCTTTGAATTGAAGCCCCAGTAAACGGCGGCCGTAACTATAACGGTCCTAAGGTAGCGAAATTCCTTGTCGGGTAAATTCCGACCTGCACGAATGGTATAACAACTGCGGGACTGTCTCAGCATGGGGCCCGGCGAAACTGTAGCAACGGTGAAGATGCCGTTTACCCGTATCGGGACGGAAAGACCCCATGAACCTTTACTATAACCTGACATTGGGTTTTGGTACCGCATGTGTAGCATAGGTGGGAGGCTTTGAAGCTGGTCCGCTAGGATCGGTGGAGCCGCCGGTGAAATACCACCCTTGTGCTATTGAAATTCTAACCTTGAGCCCTTATCGGGTTCAGGGACAGTGTCAGGCGGGTAGTTTGACTGGGGCGGTCGCCTCCCAAAAGGTAACGGAGGCGCACAAAGGTTCCCTCAGGCCGGGTGGTAATCGGCTGTAGAGTGTAAAGGTATAAGGGAGCTTAACTGCGAGACACACATGTCGAGCAGATGCGAAAGCAGGTCTTAGTGACCCGGCGGTTGTGTATGGAAATGCCGTCGATTAACGGATAAAAGGTACTCTGGGGATAACAGGCTGATCTCCTCCGAGAGTTCATATCGACGAGGAGGTTTGGCACCTCGATGTCGGCTCATCACATCCTGGGGCTGAAGAAGGTCCCAAGGGTTTGGCTGTTCGCCAATTAAAGTGGTACGTGAGCTGGGTTTAGAACGTCGTGAGACAGTTCGGTCCCTATCTGATACGGGCGCAGGAGATTTGAGGAGAGCTGCTTCTAGTACGAGAGGACCGGAGTGGACCAACCGCCAGTGCACCTGTTGTGACGCCAGTTGCATCGCAGGGTAGCTGCGTTGGGAAGGGATAAGCGCTGAAAGCATCTAAGTGCCAAGCCCCCTCCAAGATTAGATCTCCCGGACTTTGTCCCAGAGACCCCTGGAAGATGACCAGGTCGATAGGTCACAGATGTAAGCGCAGTAATGCGTTAAGTCGAGTGATACTAATAGGTCCTGCGGTTTAACCTAAAAATCTATACTGAGCGCGCCCCTAATGCACGGCGCAACCGGTTGGGCGATACAATCGCGAACATCTTGTAGGTCGAAACCCTTGCGGTTTCGACAATACGGTCTACTCAAAATACTATGCCATCAAAGATTCTCGGTGGCGATAGCGACGGGGTCACACCTGTTCCCATTCCGAACACAGAAGTTAAGCCCGTCTACGGCGATGGTACTGCACCTGAGAGGGTGTGGGAGAGTAGCAAGCCGCCGGGTTAAAATACAACACCCCCTCCGCTCAAGCGGAGGGGGTGTTTTTTGTCCCACAATAGCCTCGGCCGGCCAGCCGGGAGCTGATTTCAGAAGGTGTGGAAATAGGCAAAAAAGTAGCGTAGCCTTTCGGTGAAAATTCAAACCGAAACCGGTCGTGGGAAGACACGACCAACGAAAGGATACGCTGATGGCAAAGTATCAGAAGTTGACGAACAGCGCAAGCACAATCGAGAATCTGGTAGCCCACAGCTTGCTGTGGGTAATTTGGAGGTTCGACGATGACACGACTCCGCCATTACGACAACGAATTCCCGAGGGTCGGCGGGTATTCTGGCAGAAGCGGTGTTATGATCATAATTGTCGTTCGATCGACGCGACGATAGAGAAGATCAATTACTGCCACAA
>JBFMGC010000062.1 GCA_040752815.1 Candidatus Zixiibacteriota bacterium | reverse complement strand
CGAGCACGACTCGCCCCGCGGGTCGGGCTCGGAGTAAGACCTGCCGCCGTTGATCTGTGGTGTATTGAACGCGTCAGATCACACCCCTTTGCCTCTCCCAACGGTCAAGGCAAAAGGGGCAAGAACTGACGCAACAGATCGAGTTGTTGGCCACCTGAATCGTGCGTCGGGCGACCTTCTGAAAACCTCACATGCAGTCCGGCAGGATTCCGACAGCCGGGCCAGTGATAAACAAGTAATCAATCAACTCGGTGACATCGCCGATGGTCACGTTCTCGGCCACCGGGTGGAAGCCGCCCGATTGATTGATATCGGCCTCGGCGATACAGGCCACCGGCTGCTGACTCACGAATAGCATATCCACGAGCGCGGTGACGTCACCTATGGTCGGCTCATCGCCGCCAATACCGTTGGCATCGCCGACACGTCCGATGCAACACCCCACCGTGAGATCGCAGATAGTGAAGTCATAGTTGCACCAGGGCTCATAATCGATGAAATCAGTGACTTCGTCACCGTCGCCGTTGGGATTGGTCGGATGAGTGGGGCCGTGATCGGAACCCCAATAATTGCGTTCAGCCATAGCGCCGAATGCCGAGTTGGTCCAGAACCCAAACGTGTTGTTATAAATACGATTGTGACTGGCTGTGACACTGGCGGCGGCGCCGTCGTCGTAGGCCACCACACCGACATCCCATCCCTGGATATCGGAATCCAGCAGGGTCGTGATGGCGGTCTCGCCCAGCGCCCACGTGGCCGCGCCGTATGAGCCGGCGGTGCCGACACCATTCAAAACGAGATTGCTGAGCGTAACTACCGTAACGGCGGCCTTGGTGATATCGTCGGCGACATAGGGATCCTCGAGCGGCGACGCCATCCGATGGCGCAGAAACATAGTCGTCGCCTTGACATTGCCGTAATCACGAACACTAACCCCTTCCTCGTCATTCGTTCCCGATGGTGTCACCGTGGCGCCGTTGGCTGACCCGCTGGTTTCATGGAAGACGATCGCCGCCTGCGACCCGCTGACCAGGCTGCCTGTAGCCACGGCACCGTTGGCCGCCTCGTAGAACAGAATGCCGCTGGCGCCCCAATCGCCGCCGGTGTAAGCGACATTGGCGACCGTGCAGTCAGTGATCGTGCCGTTCGCCCCGAAACCCACTTGTATTCCGTTCTGCGCTGTGATCGCAGTAGGACCGACACCTGTTACCGAACAGCCGGTGACTGTCGCCACCAGCCCGCCGCCGCCAAGTACGATGCCGGCTTTTTGAATGTCGGTCACGGCGACGTCGGTTATGTCAAGATAATACGGCCCACCGGTATTATTGAAAGCATAGATACTGACACCATGCTGCTGGCCGCTGAATGGATCGTCGCGCACGCCGGTGATATCGACATTGGTCACCGAACCGCCGGCATTCCAAAAGCCGATACCGACAAAGCGGTAGTTGTTGTTGCCGCGCGCGAGGCCGTCAATCGACAGATCACTTATGTCAACGTCCGCACTGTTCACGTATATGATCGGGTGATTCGCGGCGGCGGTAGTAAAGTACTGCGGCAGGCTTGGGGGCGACTGCAGCGTTACCTGGGCTTTGTCCACTCCGGCCAAAGTCATCGGCTTCGCGATGACCACTTGCTCCTCGTATGTTCCCGCGTACACGTAGACCTCATCACCGGCCGAGGCGACATTCACGCCTTCCATTATGGTTGAGCCGTTGGTAGGATCGACACACCAATTCCACGAGGTCGTATGCGGATCGTCCAGGTAATTGCCGCCCCACCAGGGTGAGTAGTCGACCGCCGATGAAACCGGCGATCCGGAACCCTTGCTCGCGACGCCGCCACCCGCATAGATCAGTCCCTCGGGCACACCGGCTTCGCCGGGGGCGTACGGCGTGGCAACCGGACGGGGCCTTGGCGTATAGTCTGCGGCCTTGAGGCTGAATCCCGGCCCGGAGGCATCGCCCCACCAGTTGGCGGTAGCGTCGATCATGTTCGTGAAGTTGTTGTAGACGCCATGTGACGAATTGCCGCCCAGGTCGTTGCGGTTGACCGCGCAGGTCACCGTGTTGCCGGTGGGAATAACCACGACTTCGGCGAGGCCGACCTCGCCGTTGACAATTGTGTTATCGTGAACTCGGGCAATAAGGCTCCCGTTGGTCCAGCCGCTGTAGTACGAGCCTCCCCACGGGTCGACTCCGGAGCCGTAGAGGTCTACGCCGGAGTTGATCGTGTTGCTGATTATGCATTCCGACACTTCCAGCTCAAGCGAGGCGCCCGCGTCGCCCAGGTGAGTCGTTACACCCCACTCGTTCTGATTCAAGGTGACTTCATCGATTGTGATTGTCGGGGTGGCCGGCGGCGTGTAAATCCAGTTCCATTGCGAGTGCCCGATCGCTATCTCGCAACCGGCGAGCGTGCCGCCCGTAACGGTCACATCGCCACATTCAAAAAGCAGTATCCCAGTGCCCGCCCAATCGGTGCCGGGATACGCGACCATACTCACCTGGTTGCCGGTAAGCGTAGCTGTGGCACCGTAGCTTATCTGAATACCGTTCTGAGCTACAATCGTTGTGCCGCCGCCGATAACGGTGTTGTTGTCAATTGTCCCGACCGTAGACGGCCCCATCAACACGATACCGCCCTTCTGGAACGGCGTCAGGGTGTTGGACGTGACGTCGACCGTGCAGCTTCCGATCATCCCGTGCGTAACCGCAATCCCGACCACCCGGGAACTCCCCGTGCCGACCGCATCGGTGATGTTCGTAATGTTACAGCCGGTGACCGACCCATCGCTGTTGTAGAAATGAACGCCGTAGAAATTGTCCGGGCCGAGCGCCTTGCCGTCGACCGTGAAACCACTGATGGCCACGGTCGAACCGGTGACACCGATGCACGCGTCAATGGTACGAGTTGAGCCGTCCCACTGGGTGATCGAATAAGTGGTCCGGCTCCCGAGAGCCACCGCCTCGATAATCGACTGGCCTGCCCCTGCCCCTTGCAGAGTCAGGTTCTTGCCGTCAATCCGTATCTGTTCTACGTACGTGCCAGCCGCGACTACGATCATATCACCGGGGCCGGCGACATTGACTGCCGCCTGAATAGTCGGCTGGTCCTGGGGTACCAGAATGGTGGCCGTGTAGGCCGTGCTGACACAGAGGAGAAGTGCGAGCAGGATTACCCATCGTCCCATAGGAATCTCCTTTGCAGGTTTGTATTTTCGCGACACTCCAAAATACCCCTGCGTACCTTCTTTTGCAAGGAATAGTTGGCCCGTTTATCCTGTTTTGCGGAGAAAGCGGATGCTTTTAGTGGTGTTTTGGAATGGGCGTATCAGCAGCCGTTGCGTAGGTCGGGACCCCTGAGGTCCCGACACTATCTTGTGCATGGTGGAGTCGGCCACCGACTTGATAGTGGTCCTCGTCCACCATGCACGAGATGTAAGTCAATGCCAACGAGCCGGACGTCATGTTCCGGTCACAAGGCGTATCGTCACAAACAATCCGGCAATCCCAGCGCCGGGCCGGTGATGAACAGATAGTCGATCAGGATGGTGATGTCGCCAATCGAGATATCCTCACAGACAGGATTCGAACCGCCAGACTGGTTGATATCCGCCTCTTCCAGGCAGTCCAGAATGCCGGCGCAACTGCCGGAAATGAACTTCGCATCAATCATGGTCGTGACATCGCCAATTGTGGGTTCGTCATCGCCCGACTGATTGGCATCGCCAACGCGACCAGCGCAACATGTCATTGGACCGATTCCATACCAGAAACCGTGGTGCAATTCTTTGCCCGCAGACCAGGAGTTCCCCACTCCTGTCTGAGCAACGGTGCCACCCGTCCGATAATGTTCCGACATGGCGCTCACAGTACCTCCGGCCGAGAAAACCTGGCATCGGATGCTCTTTCCAGTTGACGTCGACGGCGTCGCTGCTACGAGTGTCAACCCGACGGCCAGTGATCCGAGAAGCGCCGACAATAAACTCGGGAGGCTTGACGATTTCATAAAACTGCTCCTTCTCACCGGCGGCAGCTAGTGACTGGCCTTTTCCAGCGCTTCGAGCCGGTGCCGCAGTTCGTCGTTTTGTGCTTTCAGTTCCTTGATCGCCTCGACCAGCAGCGGCGTCAGTTTGCCGTAATCGACACTGTAATACCCGTCGCTGCCTTTCGACACGACTTCAGGAATGACTTCCACGATCTCCTGGGCGACAAACCCGACCTGAGAGTCACCCGTGAAGCGATGCTGCGGGAATTGCGCGCTCTTCCATCTGAAACGGATGCCCCGCAGGTGTTCGACCACGTCTAGAGCTCCGGCGATGGTCTCCACGTCGTCCTTGAACCTCGCGTCTGAGCACACTCCGATCGTCCCGGACGCACATATGTTCCCACTTACCTGCAATGCTTCGCTTGGGGCTTCGTTGTTGACGCCGACCCGGCCACCGTTGACCGGGTCCGATTCAAGGTAAACTCCGGTGTTCGCGCCGCCGTGCCGAAGCCTTAGTGTGTTGTCGTCATCGGTGACAGTGATTTGCAGGCCGTCTCCGTCTGTGCCACCGACATTGGAAATAGCCATGGAGCCGCCCTCACTGGTTGCATATACCTGCACGTTGGTGTCCGGAGGATCGCCGGGCAAGAGCGACGAGACTTTGAGCATCTCCATGCCCGCGCGAGTGGGCGATTCCCTGATTTGAATCGTCTCCGATTCCCCGCCGCCATCGCGCTTCATGGTGAAGCTGACCTGTTCCATATGGCCCGTCAACAGTTCGATTTCGTTCTTGTGAGTGGGGCCTGTTGTCATCATTGCCATACGGGTCGCAACGGTGTCGGTCTCCGCGATTATCAGAACCGAGTCGCCGGAGAACACTCCTCCCTTATTCACGATGATATTCCAGCCGGCCAGCTTGGGGGTAGCCTTATCATAGACTTTGGCTACTGAGATGCCGTCGGTTGCCTCCATCGACGCTTCGAGCAGGCCCGGAGACGCCTTGTCGAACATCTTGGTGACCGCTGGTCCCTCGCCCGACTGCACCAGCGACTGGAAGAGCTGTGGCGACGACTTGTCGGTCTTGCTGGTCATGCTGCTTCCGTCCGTTGCCGCCGTCATGAACCAGATACTGTCGCTCTGAATCAAGCTCATCATCAGAACGGAATCAGGGCCTCCGACACTCTTCTTCTTTGCCATTGACTCATAAAGCTTCGGTGTTGCTTTGTCGTAGGCCTTGGTTATCGCGACACCGTCAGTTGCCTCCATTGACGATTCCAGCAGACCGGGAGAAGCCTTGTCGATTATTTTGGTAACCGACGGTCCCCCGACCGCCTCCGCAGAGAACCAGATGGTGTCACTTTCAATCAACATCATAATCAGAAGTGAATCAGAGCCACCGATACTCTTCTTCTTTGCCATTGACTCATAAAGCAACGGTGTTGCTTTGTCGTATGCCTTGGTAATGGAGAATCCATCGGATGCTTCCATTTCGCCATAACTCTGCCCGCCCATGGTTGCCCATGAGATTTCTTGGTAGTTAAGACCTATTTGCTCGCTCATGCTAAGGCTCCCTGGCGAAGTCGTGATGTCACCGTTAACTCGGTGGGTTATCATGGCATAGGGCACACTGCTAAGTAGAAACCGAGGTTGCATCACCTCACCGTCAACAGTGATCTCAGCAAAAACGTCGAAAAAAGACTCCGTGGGCGAGTAGGGTGGCGTGACAATATCAGGCGTAATGTAATTGACCGAGCCGAGAATGACCTCGACAAGGCCGTTGTTTACAGGAACGTCAAGATGCTCCTCCGACCAAAGCTCATTTCCACCCAGTTCGGCATCGTACATCCTGAAGACGAAGTCATGAACACCTGTCATTGGGGTGCCCTGGTCATCATAAAGATGACCCTGGTAGTTGATTTGGTACGGAACCCCAGCGCCGACTCTCGGGGAAACCAAAGTTGACAACGCCAGAAGGGAAAGAGTGAGCGCCGGAATCGTTTGAAGACTTGCCTTACGCATAGCGATTCCTCCACTAGTACTTACAGGTTTAAGGTGACTTGTGTGTTCTAGGTGCGGCTGGTATTACTTATTTATTATAGAGGACGACAGACAAGTCTGTCAACTGAAAACAGAGGCTGCGCGGTCGTTGTTACTAAGAACTGAGCTTACCAGGAGTGAGAACAATTATCATTACCAAAACTGACGGTAGCAAAACAAAACCTCACAAGTCGGGAATCAGTACAGGATGGTTCCTGACTTCACGCGGAAGCATGCCAGCGAGCGCCTTTGGAATGAGCTCGCCTTTACCGCCAAGCCGGAGCGTGACAAGCCATTCCAAGGAAGTGTTCTATGTACACTCGCGCGGCTCGCGCACGGGACTTTCGCAGAAAACTGGGGGCAGTATATCTTCTCAAAAGTTGACTGTACAACCCAGGCGTGGCAGGTCACACCACGAACCTGCCACGCGGTTCCGCATTCTTCTATAAACAGTTGGGCAATCCCAGCGCCGGGCCGGTGATGAACAAGTAGTCGATCAGAATCGTTATATCGCCAATCGAGATATCCTCACAGACAGGATTCGAACCGCCAGACTGGTTGATATCCGCCTCTTCAAGGCAGGGAAGTATCCCCGTACAGGTACCACTGATGAACTTGGCATCTATCATGACCGTAACATCACCGATCGACGGCTCGTCTTCTCCCGACTGGTTGGCATCGCCGACCCGCGTGAGACAGCACCCGCTGTTATCACAAGCGTCTCCGATACCGTCCTGGTCGGAATCCTCCTGCCCCGGATTCGCCGCAAAGGGGCAGTTGTCAGTCATATCAGGAACCTGATCGCCGTCGGAATCGATGTCGAGATAATTGGCTACTAGGTCCGAATCGATGTCATCATCAGTCGGATCGCCGTTGCCGTTGGTGTCTTCTTCAATCGTGAGAATGCCGTCGCCATCATCATCGTCGTCCAGAACATCAGGGACTTGATCGCCATCGGTATCAGCAGGATTAGCTACCGTGCCACCCCCCTCGTGTACCTCGGCAAAATCGCTCACCCCGTCACCGTCGCTGTCGGCAAGCATGGGATTGCTGCCTATATCGGCTTCGTCGGCATTGGCCAGACCGTCGCCGTCGATATCATCGTCACAGACATCGCCGATATTGTCATTGTCGAGATCTTCCTGACCCGGGTTGTGGACCTGCGGGCAGTTATCCGACGCATCCGGCACGCCGTCGTTGTCAGCATCGGGGATGACTTCCGTTACCGTGCGTGATGTCGTGTAGATAAAATCGCCTGAGGAAAAACCGTTATTGTTAGCCGCGTTTCCAGCGGCATAGAAGGTGATAGGGCCTGAGGCGAGACCGGTCGCGGTCCACTGGAAAGTCCACTGTGACTCCGGGTTCGGGCCGATCTGATTGGTGCCTGTCAGTGTGTGCTTTATATACTGCCTGCCCGACATGGCAGTCGTCTTTTGCGTGCGAGTCAGCTCGGTCACCACGAGGTTGCCCGCCGGCTGGTTGGACGCATTTAGCGCCGTAACTTCGAATCCCCAGCGCGACTGTCCGGGGTCGGCCAGTTGAACTGCAACAGTGATGGTCTCCCCTGATATGTACGTCGCAGGTGTCGTTATGGTCAGACTGCCGTTGCCCGAGTTAACCGGGAACGACGTATGACACGCCGTGCAGTTCGCCTCGCCCGGAGCACCAGTGTGCGCATCGGGCGGGCCGGTCGAAAAAGACAGCACAATCGATCCCATTAAGACCATGGCGAGGGAGATAATGACAATACGGTGTCGCTTCATCCGAAGTCCTCCAGAAACATAAGTAACCGGGTCCGACAGCGCCGGGCAGGGTGCGACTATCGGTTCTGGCGGTGTCAGGTCAGTGCAATTGAACGTAGAACCACTAAAAGATGTTTCTTGTTCCCGGTCAGGCACAAGGGCGGCCGTGCCGGACCGGTTCGCTTCGGTTGTCTGCGGTAGGTGCCTACGGACAATCCGGCAAACCGAGCGATGGCCCGGTGATGAACAGGTAATCGATCAGGATGGTTATGTCGCCAATCGTGATGTCGTCACAGACAGGTTCAGCCGCAGCCGACTGATTGACATCTGCCTCGGAAAGGCAGTTCAATACGCCATCACAGGTCCCGGAAATGAATTCAGCGTCGATCATAACCGTAACGTCGCCGATCGTCGGTTCGTCATCGCCGGACATGTTGCCATCCCCCACGCGACCACTGCAGCAACCACTTGTCGACCCCGACCCTGCCAACTCTCGTAGCAACGCAAGTTCGATCCCAAGCATCGTATTCGGGTTATCATCGCCCTCCGGGATCCATACAGGCGGCTGTTCGATGGTATAGACCCGATTAGGGTTGTTCATCGCCGCCGTATTGACTCGTGTCCACGGGCATTTGCCTTCGCCACCGTATGACTGGTCGGTAGCGGCATTAATCAGGATTACGGCATGGTGGTTATCGGTGATCCTCGGGTTGTGGTCGATTTCCGTTTGCAGGCGAAGATACTGTGTCCGCGCCATTCGCATGAACCTGTCGGCCTCACGCTCGGACCAAAACACAACATCGGCGGTGTCGTGCGGGACATGGCCGCCGTTCACCTGGGCTGTGGCAGTGCGGTTATGCGGGCCCTCGACATCGAGCAGGAAGCGCACGGGGGGATCGTCGGGGTATCGCGCGAGTACACCCGAGGCCATCGTTACACCGTATGACTGTGAAAGAATTCCTACGCGCGCCGGATCGATCTCCGGCAACGCCGCAACGTACCGTACCGCTTGTAGAAGTCCGTCCTGCTGAATGTACCCGTTGTAATCTTCAGTGGTATATGTGCCGCCGTTAGTCGACAGCCCCCGACCGTCGGGGTCGAAGTGCATAACGATAAAACCTGAGTCCGCCACAGCCATGGCCAGACCGGATATGTCGAAGGCGCTCCCTGCGCCGGAACCACCGGGGACCATCACAACTCCCGGGTATGTTCGAACCCGGTCGAAATCGATCGGTCGATGGACATGGGTGTAGATATTTATGCCGCTGGTCGGATTGTAGAGCCAGGCTATCTGTGTCCCGGCGGCAGCGGGAGGTCCGACTTCCAACACCACCGGAGCGCTGCCGAGAGCCACCTGGTTCGGATCGACGGGAAGGATCACTCCGGTCTTAACGTCTGTCGATGTCACAGTCGCCTCGCTAAGCCCGACGGCGCTCAGAACAGCACTGATATCAACGAGGCCGGAGCCGTCGGTCTCGCGATACAAAAGGAGTACAGGAATGACGGGATTCGAGGGAGTCTGCGCGGATTGTCTGAGCATCTCAAACACTCTCACGCCGGAGACACCCAGCACACTTGTCCGATCTTGAATCACACCGCAGTCGCGCAGTGCCCAGGCCACGTATGGAAACTGATCAGACAGCACATCGGTCGGCAGCGGGTCACCCCCCGACGCTTCGTATGTCTCGAAGATACCTTTGAGTTCATGATCGTTAACGAACTGCGCGATCACATTGCCGCCCGGAGATAGTCTCCCCACGAAATTCTCATTCAGCCAATTTAGCAAATCGGCAAGGCCGACACCGTGGACTACCGTCGCGGCACCGCCATGATTGCACCACCCCCAACTCCATACTTGAGGCGGAAGGTCAAGCCGCTCACGCTCGAGCCATTCGAGATAGACGAGCAGAAATTCCTTTTTGAGTTGCGGGAAACGGAGATCGAAAAACACGCGACTTTCTGTCGGGCCGTGCCAACCAGCTTCGCCTGGCTGTGGAAAGTGCGGGTACGTTACCACATTGTCGGCGCCGCGTTCAACAGTCCAGACAATGTGTTGTCCAAGCGGCACCGGGGCCATCGCCTCAGTAGTTCTAAGGTTGTAGCCCATGTCCATCCAGCACGTGGCACAGCCGTAGTGTGACTCCCCCACCCAGAGGTGACCGGCGCCTACCAGGCTGCCCACAAGGTCATGATTATCCTGCCAGTGCTGCTCGATCTCCAGCGCCGTGGGCGTGGTATTGTAGGTCCACCGCGTTGGGTCTGTCCCCTGAACAAAAGAATGGGCGTGCACACCGACAACATGTCCTGCCATTAGATGGGCAGACCATAGGGCACTGTCGCCCTCCAGTTTGGCCCGAGCGGCGTAAGCACCGCTCATGTGAAACGAAATGTGCGCGCCGACAGCATCGGCCTGATTCATCTCCCACTCGAGCTGCCCCGCAGTGAATTGATACCTGTCGGTAGTGGTTTCGTAAGTCAGGCCGTTTATCAGCGGCGGCGTGTAATCTATGACACTCTCTACCTCTACATGGTTGACATAGACAATGTGGATAGGTAACTGGTCTGCTGACGACCGCTCAGCAGCCGACAGACTGGTATCGCCGGCGAGGACCAATACACTCATTATCGCCAGCATTGGGAGGAAATTGGTACCAGAACTCAAGAGACCTCAGGGCAAGATAAGGCTGGATCACACGCACTCAAACCGCTTCGGCTGTGGCTTCAGTTCGCGAGTGCGCCATCGCGTTTCAAGTTCTAATGTATCAAAATGGGTCCGCTTGTCAAGGTGGGAATTCGGGCCTTGATCAACTTACATGATACCTAACGAGAGGCCTCCCCAGTTATCACAGACAATCCGGCAGACCGAGCGATGGCCCGGTGATGAACAGATAATCGATGAGGTAGGTAACGTCGACTATCGAGATATCATCGCACGTAGGATCAGCGCCCCCGGATTGATTGATGTCACCTTCTGCAATGCAAGTGATAAGCGGGTCACACGAATAGACGATGTACTTGGCGTCGATCAGCGCAGTCACGTCGCCGATTGTCGGCACATCGCCGCCCATGCCATTGGCGTCGCCCACGTATCCGATACAGCACGCGCTTCGCTTAGTCCACTGCGCCAGGTTCGCCGCGACCTTTCCCCCCGCCATCTGAAAATTACCCCCCACAGCCAGTTTGTAGCCATAGTCAACCAATGCTTTCACCGCCGGTATGCTTCCTCCCAGCCCGGATCCAAGCGCTCCCCACACGGCACCATCCCACGCTGCGATGAGATTGACCGTGGAATCGCCGGCTGTTATGAACTGTCCGCCGGCAACTAAGTGCTTGTCATAGACGGTGAGCGCTTCGATATCGCCAAATATGCCGGACCCCAGCGCCGACCACGCGAGACCGTCCCACGCAGCTATATTGTTTACCGGTATTCCGCCGGCACTGAAAAAACGTCCACCCATTATGAGCAGGTCGTTGAATACTGCGAGAGCTTTACCGTGACCGTCGATTCCGGAACCAAGTGGTGCCCAGATGGAGCCGTTCCATGCAGCCACGCCGGCGACGTCGACACCGCCTGCGCGTGAAATTCCGCCCGTGGCCACGAGTTGACCTGCATAGACGGCGAGAGAGGCTACCGAGCCCGTCACGCCGCCGCCCACTGATGACCATTCGACTCCGTTCCAGGACGCGATGCTGAATGCGGTGACACTGCCGGCGCCGTCGAAACTGCCCCCGGCGATCAAGTTGTTATCATACGCTGCAAGTGCCCGGACCTCACCATCGCCGTTGATTCCAGATCCCAGCGCCGCCCAGGCGGTGCCATTCCAGGCGGCTATCGACGACGCACTTGCCCCTCCAGCCTCCGTGAAATCCCCGCCGGCAACAAGCAGATTCTGGAAGACAACCAGCGCGTACACCGAACTGTTGATCCCCGAACCAAGTGGTGACCAGTTGGCCCCGTCCCAGGCGGCAATATGCTCAGCGGCGACACCGCCGATGGTGGTGAAGTCTCCTGCGGCGATAAGACGATCTCCATAGACCGCAAGTGAGTGCACAACATCGCTTGTGCCCGGGCTGACCGGCAGCCACTCGAGACCGTCCCATTCAGCTATGTTGGCTGCATCAGCAGTAGACATCGAGCGAAAATCGCCGCCCGCGATGAGCCGTTGGTTATACACCGCGAGGGTGGCGACCATCGTAAACCAGGGCGCATACTGCTCGCCAGGCGCGGACCAGCCCGCGCCGTTCCACGATGCCACACAGTAAGCGTCAACGCCGCCGGCAGTTTCAAAGTACCCTCCCGCGAACAGTTGACCGTTGTATACTGCGAAGGCATCGACGAAGTAATCGCCGATACCGGACCCCAGCGGTGACCATGCGAATCCGTTCCATCCGGCCACATGGTTTGCGGCGACTCCGCCCGCCGAAGTGAACCACCCCCCGACAATCAACTGACCGTTGTGAACTGCGAGCTCCTCTACATCGTTGCCCACACCGGAGCCGAGCGGAGTCCAACTGATACCGTTCCAGGCTGCCACACGGGCTGCCGGCGCGCCCCCGGCGTTGTCAAACCACCCCCCGGCTATCAAGGAGTTACCGTAAACAGTCAGCGCTCGAACCGAGTTGTCAGTTCCCGCACCGAGAGGCGTCCATAACACCCCGTCCCATGCCGCCAGACGCGATGCCACTGTCCCGCCCGCCGTGCTGAATGACCCGCCTGCGATCAACCTACTGTCGAAGACCGCCAGAGCAGCGACCTCTCCGTCGGTACCACTTCCCAGGGAGGACCACGAGAAACCATCCCAGGCTGCGATATAATTCACGGTGACATCACCGGCAGTCGTGAAGACACCACCCGCGATGAGCAGGTCACCATAGACGGCCAACGACAACACGCGGGCATCGGTACCCGAGCCGAGCGGTGACCACGAGACACCATCCCACGCGGCGATGTTGTTCGCAAAGGTGCCGCCCGCGATGGTGAAGCTGCCTCCGACAATGAGTCTGCCCTGGTACTCAGTCATAGCGGACACAGGTCCGTTGAGTCCTGTAAGCGACGGTGAGACGTTGTTGTTCCAATGAGCGTCGTCGGGATGATCGGCGGGGCGAATCGCAGATTTCATCGCTGTAGCAGCCTGATCCATCCTGGGAGCGACGATCGCATCGCGAACCGCCTTGTGAAACCAATAGGCGCTGTCAAAAGGTGAGTTGTTACGCGTGACCGCGCCATAGTCACCAATATCCGGCCGAACTCGATCTGGATCCGAGTCGGCGCCATTCTCCGAGCCGAGGAGCGATGCGGCAGGTATGACGAAGAACAACGCCAGCAGTAATGTGGGGATGCTCACTTATGTCTCCTGGCGAACGTTTTGACGTGTACGCGGTGAAGCTACCCATCACTGCCAGATTTGTCAAGAGAGATAGAAGGTTGCGCCAAGTCCTTGTTCCGAATCGACTAAAGAGAGCCGGAACTGAGACTGCCACCGTTCCGGACCGGACAACAGGCACCGGTTCACACCGTGTTGTCTGGTGCAGCGGTTGAGGTAAAAGGGGAAAGCACAGGGGCAACTGTTCTCCGGTCTTTTTGAATGACCTCAGGTCGTGGCCCGGGTCGAGTCCGAGCACAGGTCTACTGCTGAAGACGTCACTCGTGTGAACTGCTGTCGGGCGACCCTGCCCGCCCCGCGTCCGGACAAGAGCACCCTCAATTCCACTCTACTGCGGGCCACTCATGAGGGCACTCGCCACGCGTGGGTACGACCGGAACCGTCATGTTTTTCGAGTGTTTACAATGTAAAGGTTTTACTTGCCCTTGCGGGCGACGTAATGTATTGTAAGATGCTAAGTTAGGATGCACTGTTCATTTTTTGAACTGGTTGCCGATAAGCTAAACTAACAGGAGTGGTTTTGAATTACGATTGGATGCTGCTGATGACCGGACCGTCGGGGGGCGGCGGTGGCACCGTAGCGATGCTGGTCTGGATTGGTCTTTTGTTTGTAATGATGTACTTCCTGCTGATTCGCCCCCAGCGGAAGAGACAAAGAGAACACGAGAAGCTCATCAGTGAGCTCAAGAAAGGCGATAAAGTTGTAACGACCGGCGGTCTGTTCGGGACCATTTTCGCCATCGATGACGAAAAAGGACGAATCATCCTTCGCATCAATGAAGAGACGAAACTGGAGTTCCTGAAGACAGCTATCGCCGGCAAAGTGGAGAAGTAGCTGAAGAAGCTGTAGGGAGTTACCGTGGCTGAGCGACCGATCGTCATTTACGGCGACCCGGTGTTGCGGGAAGTAGCCCAACCGGTCGAGAAAATCGACCAGGGGATCAAAGACCTGGTGTCCGATATGGTGGACACCCTGAAACAGGCACGCGGACTCGGCCTGGCCGCCAGCCAGGTCGGAACTGCGCTGCGGCTCTTTATTGTCGACCTCTCAGCGATCGATATCGATCAAACCCTCAGAGTGTTTATCAATCCGGAAATTGTCGAGACCGAAGGTGAGATAGAGATGGAAGAAGGGTGTCTCTCGTTTCCGGATCTGTTTCTCAAAGTAACCCGCCCGGAGCGGGTCAAAGTTCGCGCGACCGACCTGGAGGGCAGACGGTTCGAGATGACCGCCGACGGTATTGCGGCGCGCGCTATTCTGCATGAGTACGATCACACTGAGGGAAAGCTGTACGTCGATTATCTCACGCCGCTGGCCCGGACCATGCTCCGGGGACGGCTGAGAAAACTGGCCGCCGCGTCCTGAGAGATTTCTCCCGCTCGTGCGATCGCCGGTCATACCGGCGGTCGGTCGACACCACTACAGCTCCGAGACATCATACGGTCCGGATTGGTCTGTCCGAATCGCCGCGAGCTGTCTGGTACTCCGCTATGACATCACGATGAAGATTGTTTTCATGGGAACGCCGGAGTTTGCCCGCGCGATCCTGAACAGCCTGCTTGACAGCGAACATGATACCCTGACGGTGGTAACCGGACAGGACAAGCCGGTCGGGCGCAGCCGCGTGCCGACACCGACAGTAGTGCGCCAACTCGCCGAGAAGCACAAGCTGCCGGTGCTGACACCCCGGTCGCTCAAAGATGACGCGCTCTATTACTCGCTGCTCAACCTGAACGCCGACTTGTTCATCGTAGCGGCGTTTCGGATACT
>JBFMGC010000061.1:10539-15059 GCA_040752815.1 Candidatus Zixiibacteriota bacterium | reverse complement strand
GCGCCATCGCCATCGTGATCGCCGCCGTCAACGTCGTCTTGCCATGATCCACATGACCGATCGTCCCAACATTCACGTGCGGCTTCGTCCGCTCAAACTTCTCCTTAGCCATATTGAAGGCTCTCCTGCTTAAGCAATCACTCCATCTAACATCTTCTTGGCCACCTCGCTGGGCACCGGGTCGTAATGCGAGAATTCCATCGTGAAAACGGCCCTTCCCTGCGAGATATTGCGCAGCGTGTTGGCGTAGCCGAACATCTCCGAGAGCGGCACGCGAACCGCAACCACAGTCATGTCATTACGCGGCAGCATACCGCTGATCTTTCCGCGACGAACGTTCAAGTCACCAACCACAGCGCCCAAATAGACTTCCGGCACCACGACTTCCACACTCATAATCGGCTCCAGCAGGACCAGGCCGGCTTTCTTCGCGCCGTCCTGAAGAGCCATCGACCCCGCTACCTTGAAAGCCAGCTCACTGGAGTCGACTTCATGATAGCTGCCGTCATAAAGCTCGCAGTGGATACCGGTGAGTGGGTAGCCGGCCAGGACACCGTTGTCCATGGCCTCCCGGGCGCCTCTTTCGACCGCGTGAATATACTCGCGGGGGATAGTTCCGCCAATGGTTTTATTATCAAAAATAAAATGACTGCCGTCGGTAAGCGGTTTCAGCCGCATTTTTACATGGCCGTACTGGCCGCGGCCGCCCGATTGGCGCACAAAACGGCCCTCGCACTCCACCTCGCGGGTGATAGCTTCTTTGTATGAAACGGTCGGCTTGCCGATACCGGCCTGGACGCCGAATTCCCGCAACAGCCGGTCGACCAGGATTTCCAGGTGAAGTTCGCCCATGCCGGAGATGATAGTCTGGCCCGTATCTTCGTCGTAGCGCACCAGGAAGGTGGGATCTTCCTCGGCCAGCCGGCTCAATCCCTCGGACAGCCGGTCCTGGTCGGCCTGGGTTTTTGGCTCGATCGAGAGCATTACTACCGGCTCGGGGAAGCGCGGCCGCTCGAGAACTATGGGGTGCTTGACATCGCATAGCGTATCGCCGGTAGTAGTCTTGCGGAAACCGATAACGGCCACAATGTCGCCCGCGTACGCCGTCTGAATATCTTCCCGCTTGTTCGAATGCATCCGCAGAAGCCGACCCACCCGTTCCTTTATGTTGCTGGTGGGGTTTTGGAGGTACGAGCCGGCGTCGACCTGGCCGGAATAGACTCGCAAATAGGTCAGCCTGCCGACATGCGGGTCGGTGGCAATCTTGAACGCCAGCGCGGCAGCAGGCTCCTCCATCGAGGGCTTCCGTTCGATAATCTTGTCCTGGTGCCGGGGATCGTGACCCATGACTGGCGGCATATCGGTCGGGGCCGGCAGGAAATCGACAATGGCGTCGAGCAGTTTCTGGATGCCCTTGTTCTTGAACGACGATCCACACAGCACCGGCACCATTTTGTTCTGGATCGTGGCCTGCCGGACCGCCCGGATTACGTCTTTGGGGTCAATCGGCTGATCGTGGAGGAACTGTTCGAGGAGGTGGTCGTCAACTTCGGCCACCGCCTCCAGCAGCTTCTCGCGGTATTCGTTGGCAAGCTCGACCATGTCGTCCGGCACCGGGAAATCTTCAAACGTGGTGCCCTTGGTTTCCTCGTGGAACACACGCAGGGACATCGTGAGCAGGTCGATAATGCCGCTGAACATCTCCCCTTCGCCGGCCGGGATCGAAATAGCCACACACTTGGTGGCGAAGCGCTCGTTCATCTTCTTGAGCGTGCCCGAGAACGACGCACCGGTGCGGTCCATCTTGTTGATATAAGCGATACGCGGTACGCGGTACTTATCGGCCTGGCGCCAGACCGTCTCGGACTGCGGCTCGACCCCGCCGACCGCGCAAAACAGAGCAACCGCACCGTCGAGCACGCGCAGCGAGCGCTCTACTTCGACCGTAAAGTCGACATGCCCTGGCGTGTCGATTATGTTGATCGTATGCTTGCGCCAGAAAGTGGTGGTGGCCGCCGAGGTAATTGTAATGCCGCGTTCCTTTTCCTGCTCCATCCAGTCCATAGTCGCGGCGCCGTCATCAACCTCGCCCATTCGATGAGTCCGCCCGGTATAAAACAGAATCCGCTCCGTAGTCGTGGTTTTACCCGCGTCTATATGAGCCATGATCCCGATATTTCGGACCGTTGTTAAATCCTGCCGGGCAGACATAATAAAACCCTACTGATCAACCAACACTCATAAAACAGAATCTCGCCCGAAGCCGTGATCCTGGTTACCCGATCAGCAGGGTCAGGGGAACCGTGACGTCAGCTTCGAAGCGTCACCAAAACTTGAGGCTCAACTCAATTCCTCGCAGCCAATTCCGACTGTTGGGTCAGACGACTGCTCTCAACGCGCAGAAAAGAGAGCGCCGCCTTACCACCTAAAGTGAGCAAAGGCCTTGTTGGCCTCGGCCATTTTGTGGGTGTCTTCCTTCTTCTTTACCGCTCCACCTTCGTTGTTCGAGGCGGCATGAAATTCCGCCGCCAATTTATCAGCCATCGACTTGTCATTCCGAGCGCTCGCGTTTAATATCAGCCAGCGTATGGCCAGCGCGGTGCGCCGATCAGACCGGACTTCCACCGGCACCTGGTAGGTCGCGCCGCCGACCCGGCGGGACTTGACCTCGAGTGTCGGCTTGACGTTTTCCATCGCCTTGTGAAAAACCTCTACGCCGCTCTGACCGGCTTTCTTCTCGAGCAGGTCAATGGCATCGTAGAAGAGATGCTCGGCCGTCGAGCGCTTGCCGCGCTTGAGCAGGCAGGAGACAAATTCGGCCACCAATGCGTCGTTGAACTTCTGGTCCGTCTTAATATATCGCTTCGGCGTTTTTGTTCTTCTCGACATAACTCTGACTACCTGCTATTTCTTCGGCCTTTTGGTCCCATACTTGGAACGGCTTTTGGTGCGATCAGCCACCCCGGCAGTGTCCATAGTGCCTCTGATTATGTGATAGCGCACGCCGGGCAAATCCTTCACGCGGCCGCCGCGGATCAAAACAATCGAGTGCTCCTGTAGATTGTGCCCTTCGCCCGGGATATAGGCCGTGACTTCCATCTTGTTAGTCAGACGAACGCGGGCGACTTTTCTCAAAGCCGAGTTCGGCTTCTTGGGAGTGGAGGTATACACGCGAGTGCAAACTCCTCGTTTCTGCGGGCACCGGCCCATGGCCGGAGTCTTGGTCTTACCTTGTATCCGCTTGCGACCCTTTCGGATAAGCTGATTAAATGTCGGCAAAATCGCTCCTAACAAACATACTCGTACTATAAACCAAAAAGGACCCGCAATTTATCTACAAGGTTCGGTTTGTCAAGACCTTTTGGTCAGAATCACGCATTTTCCTTGAAAATGTCGGCCACCGATTCCTTAGCCTCGCCCGCGGCCGGCACAATTTCAATTTCCTCCTCGTCCTCGTACTGGATGGCGACACCGCGGTACCTCTCGATACCTGTGCCCGCCGGAATCAAATGCCCGATGATAACGTTTTCCTTCAGTCCGAGGAGATGGTCTACTTTTCCGGCTACGGCGGCTTCGGTCAGGACCTTGGTGGTCTCCTGGAATGACGCCGCGGAAATGAAGCTCTCGGTCGAGAGCGACGCGCGCGTGATACCCAGCAGCAACGGCTCGGCGGTAGCCGGCTCGCCGCCCTCGGCGATGATGCGCGCGTTTTCTTCGAGAAACTTCACTTTGTCGACCTTTTCACCCTCAAGAAAGTTGGTGTCCCCAGGGTGGTCGATCAGGACCTTCTGGAGCATCTGGCGGACGATGATCTCAATGTGCTTGTCATTGATCTTCACGCCCTGCAGACGATAGACTTCCTGAATCTCGTTGACGAGATACGCCTGCACTTCGTACACGCCCAGAATCTTGAGGATGTCGTGCGGGTCCACCGAGCCTTCGCACAGGCGGTCACCGGCGCGGACCTGGTCCCCGTCGTGGACCATCATATGCTTGCCGTGGGGAACAAGATACTCACGGGCATCGCCGGATTCATCCTTGACGATAATCTGCTGCTGGCCACGGACGATCTTCCCGAATTCGACCGTCCCGTCAACCTCTGTGATGACTGCCGGGTCGTGCGGGCGACGGGCCTCGAACAGCTCGGCGACGCGCGGCAGACCGCCGGTGATATCACGCGAGCGCGCAATCATACGCGGCATTTTGACCAGGTGATCGCCCGGCTGGACATCCTGTCCGTCCTGGACCTGCAACTGGGCCTCGGTCGGGATACGGTAGCTGGCCACGGCGCGACCGCCCGCCCCGACAATCTGGATGGTCGGGAACATGGTCTTGTCGCGCTGTTCGATGATCTTCAACTGGCGGAGGCCGGTTTGATCGTCGATCTCCTCGCGTACTGTGATATCCCTGATGATATCCTTGAATTTGATCTTGCCGCCGCGCTCGGCTACGATCGTCCCGGTGTAAGGATCCCACTCAAAGACGATATCGCCGGACGCGACCTTCTGCTGATCTTTGAT
>JBFMGC010000061.1:0-10529 GCA_040752815.1 Candidatus Zixiibacteriota bacterium | reverse complement strand
CGCACGCGCTGGTTGTCGTCGATTATATGCGCCTCGCCGGCGCCGTCACGGCTGGTCACTACCGATGTGCCGTCGTCACGATCAACAAGCTGGACATTCTCGAGGTGGATGGTGCCGTTGTACCGGGCCTCGACTTGGGACTGTTCCGCAATACGAGCTGCCGTACCGCCGATGTGGAAAGTGCGCAGCGTCAACTGGGTGCCCGGCTCGCCGATCGATTGGGCCGCAATCACGCCGACTGCCTCGCCGATATCGACCATTTGCATGCTGGCCAGGTTTCGGCCGTAGCACTTGGCGCACACACCGAGCTTGGCCTCACAGGTCAGCACTGAGCGGATGCGGACGGTTTCGATGCCGGCATCCTCGATTCGCTCGGCCGCATCTTCTTTTATCTCGTCACCCGCTTCGACGATCATCTCGTTCGAAATAGGATCGATCACGTCTTCCAGGGCGACTCGACCAAGCACGCGGTCACGCAGCGACTCGATGATTTCCTCGCCCTCTTTCAGAGCGGCGACATCGAGACCGAGAATGGTTCCGCAGTCCACTTCCTTGACGATCATGTCCTGGGCCACGTCGACCAGACGCCGCGTCAGATAACCGGCGTCGGCGGTTTTCAGCGCCGTATCGGCCAGACCTTTGCGCGCACCGTGCGTGGAGATGAAGTACTCCTGCACGGTCAGACCTTCGCGGAAGTTGGACGTAACCGGGGTTTCTATAATCTCGCCGACACCACCGGTAATCTTCTTCTGCGGCTTGGCCATCAGACCGCGCATCCCCGCCAACTGGCGAATCTGCTCTTTGGAACCGCGAGCGCCGGAGTCGGCCATCATGAAGATCGGGTTGAAACCCTGGTTTTGCGCCGCCAGGTTGTCGAACATTTCCTCGGCAACACGCGACGTGGTCTGGGTCCAGGTATCAATCACCTGGTTGTAGCGCTCGCTGTTGGTGATGATACCACGCTCGTACTGTTTCTGAATCTTGGCCACCTGCTTCTGGGCGGTCTCAAGAAGGGCCTGTTTTTCCTCCGGGACGACCAGATCATCGATCGACACCGTCACACCCGCAAGCGTGGCATATTCAAATCCGAGGTGTTTGAGCCGGTCCAGAAAGGCGACTGTCTCGCTGTGGCCGCATTGCCAGAAAGTCTGATGCACCAGGTCTTCGAGCTGCGCTCGTTTGGCGACTTTGTTGAAAAATCTGAGTTCTTCCGGAAGGCAGTTATTAAAGATGATCCGACCCGGTGTGGTCTCGATCAATTGGTTGTCAATTCGCACCTTGACCGGCGAGTGCAGTAAGACAAACTTGTGGTCCAGAGCTGCCAGCACTTCATCCGGGCTATGGAACACCTTGCCCTCGCCCCTCTCGCCCTGGCGAATCTTCGTAAGGTAGTAGCAGCCCAGAACCATATCTTGCGAAGGGATAGCGATCGGCCGTCCAGATGACGGCACCAGGATGTTGTTCGTGGCCAGCATAAGTATGCGCGCCTCAAGCTGCGCCTCGAACGAAAGCGGCACGTGTACTGCCATCTGGTCGCCGTCGAAGTCGGCGTTGAACGCCGCGCAGACGAGCGGGTGGAGGCGGATCGCTTTGCCCTCGACCAAAACAGGATAGAAAGCCTGAATTCCGAGACGGTGCAAGGTCGGGGCGCGGTTGAGCAGGACCGGGTGGTCTTCGATGATCTCTTCGAGGATATCCCACACTTCGGGCCGCTCGCGTTCGACCAATTTCTTGGCCGACTTAACCGTCTGCACGTATCCCTTTTCTTCGAGCTTCATTATGATAAAGGGCTTGAACAGCTCCAGCGCCATGTTCTTGGGCAAACCGCACTGATGCAGCTTCAGCTCGGGACCGACTACGATAACGGATCGGCCCGAATAGTCCACGCGCTTGCCCAGAAGATTCTGGCGGAACCGGCCCTGCTTTCCCTTGAGCAGATCGGAGAGCGACTTGAGCGGGCGCTTGGAGTCTCCGCGAACCGAGTGGGTGCGGCGACCGTTGTCAAACAGCGCGTCGACCGCTTCCTGAAGCATCCGCTTTTCGTTGCGGAGAATGACTTCGGGCGCCTGGATATCGATCAACTTCTTGAGCCGGTTGTTGCGGTTGATCACACGGCGGTAGAGATCGTTCAGATCCGACGTGGCAAACCGGCCGCCCTCGAGCGGCACCAGGGGGCGCAGATCAGGCGGGATCACCGGAATGACCTTCATTATCATCCACTCAGGCCGGTTCTGAGACTGGCGGAATGACTCGAAAATGCGCAGCCGTTTGAGCGTGTCTTTCTTGCGCTGGACCGAGGTCTCGACTTTGATCTGCGCGCGAAGAGTCGCGACCATCTCATCAATATCGATCTCTTTCAGTAGCTCGTAGATGGCCTCGGCGCCCATGCGGGCGTCGAACTGCTTGCCGGCCTCTTCGAGATCGGCGTACTCCTCTTCCGTGAGCACGTTTCCGCGCTCATAGGAGGAGTTGCCCGGATCGATCATCACGTAGTTTTCATAATAGAGGATCCGTTCAAGCTCGCGGATGGATAGATCGAGCAGGTTGCCGATACGCGACGGCAGAGACTTGAAGTACCAGATGTGTGAGACCGGCACGGCCAATTCGATATGGCCCATACGTTCGCGCCGCACCTTGGACTGGGTGACCTCGACACCGCAGCGATCGCAGACAATACCGCGAAAACGGATACGCTTGTACTTGCCGCAGTTGCACTCCCAGTCCTTGACCGGACCGAAAATTCGCTCGCAGAAAAGCCCATCGCGCTCCGGTTTGAACGATCGGTAGTTGATCGTCTCCGGCTTGGTCACTTCACCGTACGACCAGGAGAGGATAACCTCCGGCGAGGCGATCTGGATCTGCACGGCGGAAAAGTCCGACGGTTTCTTCTGTAGTCCACGTGTCTGACTGGTGAAATCCACCACGGTTGACTCCTTTTATCTCTCCGGTTACCTGGAAACGATCATCTTCCTGAAAACCACAAAGTTACTTCTCGATCAGCGAAACATCCAGGCCGAGCGCCTGAAGCTCTTTGATCAAGACGTTAAAGGCCTCCGGATATCCCGGTTCGGGCGGATTCTCGCCCTTGACAATCGCTTCGTAAACGCGACTGCGCCCCGTGACATCATCCGACTTGACCGTCAGCATCTCCTGAAGAGTGTAGGCGGCGCCGTAGGCCTCAAGCGCCCAGACCTCCATCTCACCGAAGCGCTGCCCTCCGAACTGCGCCTTACCGCCCAGCGGCTGCTGCGTGACCAGCGAGTAGGGACCGATCGAACGAGCGTGAATCTTGTCGTCGACCAGGTGCGACAGCTTCAGCATGTAGATGTTGCCGACCGTGATCTCATTGTCGAACGGCTCACCGGAGCGGCCGTCGAACAGCCTCATCTTGCCGCTCTGCGGCAGGCCGGCCTCCGACAGCTTGGCCTTGATGTCTTTGATCGAGGCGCCGTCGAATACAGGCGTGGCGATCCTCTGCCCCAGCCTGGTGGCGGCCCAACCGAGGTGGGTTTCGAGAATCTGGCCGATGTTCATACGCGACGGAACACCGAGCGGGTTAAGCACGATGTCAATCGGGGTACCGTCGGACATGTACGGCATATCTTCGATCGGAACGACCTTGGACACGACTCCCTTGTTGCCGTGGCGTCCCGCCATCTTGTCGCCCACCGCGATCTTGCGGCGGATGGCCACGGTGACCTTCACGAGCTGCTTGACACCGGGCGGAAGCTCGGCGCCTCGAACGATCTTGTCGATCTCGATATCGCGCTCTTCCTGCTTGGCTTTAACCAGCTCCGCCGCCTCGGCGATAATCTTATCAACCTGCTTGTTGACCGTATCGTCGTTACAGTACCCTTCCGGGGCGATCGCGTTGTCGATATCGATTTCGTTAAAGAAATCAGCCTTGAACTTGTGACCCGAACGCACCAGCACCGAGTTGTCCGCTGCGGAGCGGATGGTCCGCGAAGTCTGGCCGTCGAGAATCTCGCCCAGCCGCTGGTTGCGCAGACTGGTGATATCGGCCAGAATCTTGCCGTATTTCTTTTCAACGACCGCACGTTGGCGTTTTTCTTCTTTCTTGGCCTCTTCGGTGCGCTCCTTCCGACTGAACACGCGGGTTTTGATGACTACACCCTTCATGCCGGGCGGCGCTTTCAAAGAGGCATCACGGACATCGCCGGCTTTCTCGCCGAAAATGGCCCGCAAGAGACGCTCCTCCGGCGAAAGCTCTGTTTCGCCCTTGGGCGTCACCTTACCGACCATAATGTCGCCGGCCTCGATTTCGGCGCCTTCGCGCACGATGCCGTGCTCATCCAGATTGAGCAGGGCTTCTTCCGAGACGTTTGGGATTTCGCGGGTGATTTCCTCGGCGCCGCGCTTGGTGTCGCGCACCTGCAATTCGAATTCTTCGATATGAATCGAGGTGAAGATATCCTCGTGAACGAGCCGTTCGGAGAGTATGATGGCGTCCTCGTAGTTGTAGCCACGCCACGGCATAAACGCCACGAGCGTGTTGTGCCCGAGGGCCAGCTCACCGCGATCGACCGCCGGACCGTCGGCCAACACATCGCCCTCTTCGACTGCATCACCCTCGTGCACGACCGGCACATAGTTGACACAGGTATCCTGGTTGGAACGACGGTACTTGGTCAGCACGTATTCATCGTCTTCCACGTAGCCGAGTGACCCCGGCCTCACACGCACCCTGGGCCTAACCACCACCCGTTCGGCATCGACATAGGTTACCGTACCGGGACGCCTGGCGCGTACCACCACGCCCGCGTCGAGCGCGACTTTGCGCTCCATGCCGGTCCCGACCACTGGTGCCTCAGTTTTGAGCAGAGGCACCGCCTGGCGCTGCATGTTCGAGCCCATCAGAGCGCGGTTGGCGTCATCATGCTCGAGAAAAGGAATAAGCGAGGCCGCCACCGAGACGATCTGGCGCGGCGAGACATCCATATAGTCGACTTCCTCGGCTTTCACCATGGGATAGTCACTTCGCCTCCGCGCGATGACAAACTCGTTAACAAACCGCCCTTTCGCGTCCAACGGCTCGTTAGCCTGGGCGATCAGATAGCGGTCGTCGGCGTCCGCCGAGAGATATACGATCTCACTGGTAACCTGTCCCTTGACCACTTTGCGATACGGGGTTTCCAAGAAGCCGTACTTGTTGATTCGGGCGAAGGTCGCCATCGAGGTTATTAGTCCAATGTTAGGACCTTCCGGGGTTTCGATCGGGCACATCCGGCCATAGTGGGTGTGGTGCACGTCGCGGACCTCGAACCCGGCCCGTTCCCTGGTCAAACCGCCGGGGCCGAGTGCGGAAAGACGACGTTTATTGGTCAGTTCCGACAGCGGGTTGGTTTGGTCCATGAATTGTGAAAGCTGCGACGAGCCAAAGAAGCTCTCCACCACGGACGACACCGTGCGGGCGTTCACCAGCAACTGTGGGGTGACATTTTCCTGATCCTTCAGCGAGAGGCGCTCGCGGATAGTCCGGGCGACACGCGACAGTCCGACCGAAAACAGGTTGGCCATCAGCTCGCCGACCGTCCGGGCGCGACGGTTGCCGAGATGATCGATGTCGTCGGTGAAACCTTCGTCGTTGCAAAGCCCGACAAGGTACTTGGTTATGGCCACAAAGTCCTTGTTGTCAAACACCGTGTGTTCAAGCGGGATGTCCAGCCCCAAGCGCGAGTTTATCATGTAGCGCCCGACTTCGCCCAGGTCATACCGCTTGTTGCTGAAGAAGAGCTTCTCCATCAGCGATTCGGCCATTTCCATGGTCGGCGGTTCACCGGGGCGCATCAGCGAGTAGATTTTGAGCAGGGCCTCCTCGCGGGACTTGGTCGGATCCTTCTGAAGCGTGTTGAGGATTACGTGAACTTTGCGCTTCTCGTCGAACGGAATGACTTTCAGGTTCTTCTTGCCGGTTTCGCGGATCTTCTCGATGATCTCCTCATTAAGCTCCGTACCCGCGGCGTAGAGGACCTCGCCGGTTTCCTTGTCGATAACCGTCTCGGCAAGATAGCCCTGAACCACCGCTTCTTTCTTGCGCACCGAAAGGCTGACTTCCTGCACGTCATAGTAGAGATTGACCAGATCCTCATCGCTGGAAAAACCGATGGCGCGCATAATGGCGGTAGCCGGCATCTTTCGCTTGGAGTCGATATAGACCCACATGATGTCGTTGATGTCGAGGGAGAATTCGACCCAGCTCCCGCGGTACGGGATCACACGCCCGGAATACAGTTTCTTGCCGTTGGGGTGGATGGTCTCATCGAAGAAGACTCCCGGGCTGCGGTGAAGCTGACTGACAATCACGCGCTCGGCGCCATTAATAATGAAGGTACCCCACTCGGTGATAAGCGGCAGTTCGCCGAGGTAGACATCCTGTTCGATGATGTCCTTGACTTCTTTCTGCTCGCCCTCGCCCTGGCGGGAGATAAGCCGCATGGTGACCTTGAGCGGGGCGGCGAAGGTCATGTTCCGCTCGCGGCACTCCTCGATCGAATACCGGCGCGGGCCGAGGTAGTAGTTCACGTATTCGAGCGAGAAGTTCTCGTGCACATCGGTGACCGGGAAGATCTCCTTGAAAATCTTATGCAGGCCGCTGTTTTGGCGCTTGTCGAGCGGGACGTTCATCTGCAGGAAGTCGTTGTACGACTCCAGCTGGACATCCAGCAGATTGGGCATCTCGCAGGCGTCGGGAATTTTTGCGTAATTAATGCGGGTCGTCGGTGACTGAGCCAAAAGTCTACCCTCCTACCTTAACTAAAGAACCCCGTCGCGGACAGACTAGCGCAACGAGGAGTGTGGAATTCGGACAAAAGACCAAAGGACACTGGTGATCCTGCTTATTTTCTTTCTTTTTTCTCCCGGGGCCGCGTAGGCACACACAGGGAGCTGCTAGGGCAGTTTACTCACCAATTAACGAAGCGGGGAGGCGTTTCACACACGCCTCCGTTGCCGCAAGTACATAACCAACCAGTATAAAAAAGGTTTCCGGTTGGGGCAATGTCAAAATTTACTTCAGTTCGACCTGGGCGCCGACCTCTTCCAGTTTGGCCTTAGCCGCCTCGGCGTCGGCTTTCGACGCACCCTCCAGCACTGCGGCCGGAGCGCCCTCGACCAGGTCCTTGGCCTCTTTGAGACCGAGTGAGGTCAACTCACGGACGACCTTGATAACCTGTATCTTCTTGTCGCCCGCGCTGTTAAGCATAACCTTGAACTCGGTCTTCTCGGCTGCGGCCGGACCGGCGCCGGCGGCCGCTGCCGGACCGGCGTATGCGACTGGCGCCGCTGCCGTAACACCGAATTTCTCTTGAATGGCTTTGGAAAGATCCGCCAGTTCCATCGCGGTCAGGCCGGATATCTTCTCAACGATTTCGTTAATTGCTGCGTTAGCCACGATACTAACCTCTCATATTGACTATTGTTTCTTGTCTCTCACACTACTCTATCGGGACCAGCCGACGACCCAGGCGGCAAGGCCAACCGCCTAGAAGCTTGGGGCGACTCAGCCCTATAAAAGCCTTAACTGACTACTGCAATTCTCCTTCGCCCTTTCAGGCCGCCTCGGACTTTCGTTTCTCCGCCAAAGCATCGATAGTGCCCATCAATTCCCGGAAGAACCCGTCCAGCGATCCCACCAGGCTGGTCAGAGGAGACTCCACCGCCGCCACCACCTGCGACAGGAGCACGGTCCGTGGCGGAAGGTCGGCCAGGGCCCGGATTTCCTCGGGCTGGTGAATCTGGCCCTCGACCACGAAAACACGGAAGCGGGGCATTTCCTTTTCTTTATAGGAGTCGTTGAGGATTTTCGCGGCGACCGACGGATCATCGGCGGCAAACGCTACCGCGGTCGGCCCCTTGAAATACTCGTCCAGCCCCGTCACACCGGCCTCCCTGGCGGCCAGGCGAAAGAGCGTATTCTTGGCCACCGTGTAGGTCACTTTGTTACTGCGAAGGTTCTTGCGAAGCGAGGTCAGGTCGGGAACATTCAAGCCCTGGTAGTCGGTGATGAAAAACGCCCCGGACTTCTCAAACAACGCCTTTAGCTGGGCGACCTGATCGGCTTTTTCTTGTCTTAACATCTTGGGTGTTCCTCTCTACTTCTTCATCGCCGCCAGGATTTCAGCGTGATCGAGCTTTATGCCCGGGCTCATGGTGGAGCAGATCGATGCGGACAGGATATAGGCTCCTTTAGCCGCCGCGGGCTTGGCCCGCATGATCGCATCCATAAACGCTTCGGCGTTTTCGATTATCTTCTTTTCTTCGAACGACAGCTTGCCTACGGCTACGGCGACATTAGACTGGCGATCAATACGGAACTCGATTCGCCCGCCTTTCACCTCGCGTACCGTGCGAGCGATATCCATGGTGACCGTGCCGGTTTTCGGGTTAGGCATCAGCCCGCGCGGGCCCAGGATTTTGCCCAGCTTACCGCAGACTTTCATCATGTCGGGAGTGGCGACCGCCACGTCGAAATCGGTCCATCCGCCCTGGATTTTTTCGGCCAGGTCTTCAGCGCCCACCACATCCGCCCCGGCCTCTTTGGCCTCGGCAGCTTTGTCGCCCTGGGCGAACACCGCCACCCGGACAGATTTCCCGCTGCCGTGCGGAAGCGAGACCGTGGCGCGGACCATCTGGTCGGCGTGTTTGGGATCAACCCCCAGGCGGACCGCCATTTCGACCGATTCGTCGAACTTGGCCGGGCTGCCTGATTTGAGGATACCGACCGCCTCAGGGAGCATGTAGCGTTTGCGGCGGTCAATCTTTTCGCGCCAGGCGCGATATCTCTTGGAATGCTTCATCTGTGTTTATTCTCCCTCCCGGTCGCATACGCGGCCGAGGTACAAGCGAATATCACATGGTTTATTTCAATATCTGTGTCGGTTACGGCTGAATGTCGATGCCCATCGAGCGGGCGGTTCCTTCTACCATCTTTATTGCAGCATCTAATGACGCGGCGTTCAGGTCGGACATTTTCTGCTCGGCGATATCGCGAACCTGCTTGGCCGTTACCACGCCAACTTTGTCCTTGTTGGGAACACCGGAGCCTTTTTTCACTTTAGCGGCCATGCGCAGCAGAGTCGAGGCGGGCGGCGTCTTGGTGATAAACGTGAACGATTTGTCCTCGTATACGGTGATAATCACCGGCGTGAGCACACCGTTGCCGGACTGGGTCTGGGCGTTGAACGCCTTGCAGAACTCCATGATGTTGATGCCGCGCTGACCCAGGGCCGGACCTACCGGCGGAGCCGGATTGGCCTGGCCGGCCGGAATCTGCAACTTCACTAACGCTGCCACCTTCTTTGCCACGACTGTCTATCTCTCCATTCGCCTTCGATTGACTGCTAACCCTTGGCCTTTATCAGCTCCACCTGCAGAAAGTCAAGTTCCACCGGAGTGGGCCGGCCAAATATCGATACCATTACTTTCAACTTGCGGCGTTCCAGGTTTACCTCGCTGACCGTGCCGGAAAAATCGGCAAACGGCCCGTCGTTTACTTTCACAGGATCGCCGGCCTGGAACGGGATTTCGCTGCTCTCTTCTTCCCGGCTGGAATCGATCTGCCCCGAAATCCGCTTGACCTCTTCGTCTTTCAGCGGCGTCGGGCGACCTCCGGCACCGACAAAATTCGTTATGCCGGTGGTCGATGTCACCAGGTTTTGGGTCACCTTGTCGAGATCCATTTCGACCAGGATGTAGCTGGGCAGGAACTTCTTGGTCGAAGTCGACCGCTTGCCCTGCTTCATCTCGGTGACCTGCTCGGTCGGTACCAGAATCTGGCCGAATTTGTTACTCAGGCCGGCGTTTTCAATCGCCGACTCGAGATACCTCTTGGCCTTCTGTTCGTGACCGGCATAGGTATGGACCACATACCACTTCAGGGCCATTTATCCCCCTGCCCCGCCGCCGAAGAGTAGGTGAATGCCGAAGGTCAGCAGGCGATCGACTATCCCGATAAACACCGCCACCACCATCGAGACGATCACGGTTACGATTGTCGAACCGATCAGCTCTTCTTTGGTCGGCCAGGTCATCTTCCGAAGCTCGGCCGCGGTTTCTTTTAAGTACCTCTTGATCTTTTCCAAAACAACTTCCCAGCAAGTCTATTGGCAGGCCAGGAGGGATTCGAACCCCCAGCTTCCGGTTTTGGAGACCGGCGCTCTAACCATTGGAGCTACTGGCCTGTATTCCAAACCTACCTGGTCTCCTTGTGCAAGGTGTGCTTGTTGCAGAACGGACAGTATTTCTTGTATTCCACCCGCTCCGGATGCAGCCGCTTGTTCTTCATCATGTCGTAGTTGCGCTGCTTGCACTCATTGCACGCCAGGGTGATCTTGTCTCTCACTTGAGCCTACCTTAACTTCCGAAACGGAAACGCTGCTATTCGATTATCTCCGCGATGACACCGGCGCCGATCGTGCGTCCACCCTCGCGGATCGCAAACCGCAGCTCCTTCTCCATCGCTATCGGCGTCAATAACTCCACGTTCATCGTGATGTTGTCTCCCGGCATCA
>JBFMGC010000060.1 GCA_040752815.1 Candidatus Zixiibacteriota bacterium | reverse complement strand
GTAATAGGGCGGTGACCTGACGCCATTGGAGATAGGAGAATTACGGCGGAGGTCTCCGTCCGCGTCCGTCTTTCGACGAGCGCTACAGAGGGCCTGCCGCAACTTTTCCAGCTTATGAGACAGCCTCTCCCCGTCTGCCCGGTTTCACTCGTCACTTGCGATGGGGCAGACGAGGACCCCGGATCAAGTCTGGGACAGGCCCTGCCGCCCACTGAGCAAGCGCTGGGGCACCGCTACATTCACTACTTGTGTTGTGTTTTCCGGTCAGTAAAGCCCGTACCGAGTTATACGGTCGCGAAGGGTGTTTCTGGAGATACCGAGCGTCTCCGACGCTTTCACCTGGTTGCCGTTGAAATGCTTCAGGCAACTCGAAATGACAGCCCGCTCCAGGGCCGATTCGAGGAAGTGATAGATCTGGCCGGGCGAGTTGGTAATCAGCTTGGGCATTACCGGCTCGACGATCTTGCGAAACGTCTCGGTGTAGTCATCCTGTAGAACAGAGAGATCAATATCGACCTTTGGCGTATCATCGGACAGGCTGGGGAAATCATCCGGCATCAGCTCGTCGTTCTTGGACATCACCATCGCGGTGTGGATGTTGTTTTCGAGCTCACGGACGTTGCCCGGCCACAGGTGCTTGCACAGGGTAGCGATCGCCTTCTTGGAGATGCTCCGCTTCGGAATGCCGAATTGATGCGAGAATTTCGTCAGAAAGTGCTCTATCAAGAGTGGGATGTCGCCCCGGCGCTCGCGGAGCGGCGGTATGTAGAACGACACCACTTTCAAACGATAGAACAGGTCGACCCGGAACGAGCCTTCCTTCATGGCCTGGACGAGCGACTTGTTCGTGGCGGCGATTATGCGCACGTCGGACTTGATCATCTGGTTGCCGCCCACCCGCTCGAAGGTCTGATCCTGAAGCACCCGCAAAAGCTTGGACTGCGTCAGCATCGACATGTCGCCGATCTCGTCGAGAAACAGCGTGCCGCCATCCGCCTGCTCGAACTTGCCGATCCGCTTATAGTATGCGCCGGTGAACGCGCCCTTTTCATGGCCGAACAGCTCGGACTCGAGGAGCGTCTCCGGAAGCGCGGCGCAGTTGACTGAAAGGAACTGGTGGCTGGCGCGACGGGAGTTACGGTGGATCGCCCGGGCAACTACTTCCTTGCCGGTACCGGACTCACCGAAAATCAACACCGCGGCGTCGGATTTGGCCACCTGCCCGACCATCTTGGCTATCTCGACGATCTCCGGTGACTTGCCCACTATCTCATCTACCGGCGATTCTGTCACAACCAGCCGTTCCGCAGCCGAGCTCGCTTGGCCGCGCACCTGGTAACCGCAGGCCTTGTTGACCGTTTCGAGAAGCTTGCTCACCTGGAACGGTTTAGTCAGATATTCGTAGGCCCCTTCTTTCATCGCCTCAATCGCGTTTTCAGTCGATACGAAGCCGGATATGACTATTACCGGCAGTTCACTCTTGACCTGCCTGATCTGCTTGAGAACTTCAAGACCGGACATACTGGGCAGGTTGACGTCGAGCATGACCAGATCAACATCCTGGTTCTCCTGGATGTACTTCGCTACCCCGGCGCCATCCTCAAGGAATTCGAAACGGTACTTGTCCGAATCGAAAAGGTTGGCTACGGAACGAGAAACTTCCCGGTCGTCGTCCACTAACAGAATGTTTTTCATCTCAACAACAGCCCCTGGCGGTATATGCTATTTATCGGCTGTTGCCGGAAGTTGTTGAGGGCAAAAATCGAACTTGGAAACGTCCGCGGTGGAATTAATCCGCCGTAACGGGGAATACGCGACAACTATCGTTCTTCGCTATAAAGGAATCGGACCGCGACGCCCATCCAGAAGAAGCCGGCGATCATTTCGCTGATCAAAGATGTTACCAGAATCCAATACACCAGTTCCGGTTTGAAACTCTCGACTATCCCGCCCGGCCGACTGGCCAGCGCCCCTATCAAAATGGGCACCGCCAGAATGAACAGGGCGAAGGCGAATATCGTGATCGGTCGTCCCAGGAAGAAGCGTATCGACCGGCCGACCGCCCGCAGGGCATCGTCGCCGTACATGATCACCGAGGGAATCGCCAAGAAGAAGACCGCAAACGTCAACGAGAACACCAGCGGCATGAATACAAAACTGAACGCCACAATACGCCGCGGGCCCACCAGGTACGGGGCGGCCAGGCCCGGAAGCAACTGGCCGGCGGCAAGCATCAGGCCGTTAACGATAGTCCAGACGAGAGTCAGGTTGAACCAACGTGCCAGCCGGGACGTCTTGCCGGACTCATCGGGGTTCCTGTATCGCTCGCAAAACATCCCCGCGACCATACCCAGTACGAGACCTTCGAATACCAGGCCGAAGATTAGTTTGGCCCAGTACGAGACCCGGCCAAGCAGCAGAAAGTGCTGGGGGTAATGGCCGTAGGCATCGGCGGTTTCTGGCCCGAACAGGGATACCCAAAAGGTCATAAGCTGGCTAAGTGACCCCGAGGGATAGTCGTAGTGAACAAACAGGATCAGCCATTGCGCCAGATAGTAGCCCAGGAGCACAAACCAGATGCGCCATTGCCCCAGTTGGCGGAAAACGGCGAGGAAGGTTGAGATGAATTCGTTGAGGCGTGTCAGGAAAGCCACGGGAGCCGTCTATCCCTTTATCGACTTACCATCACCTCGTTCGAACCGGCGGTCAGCCCCTCGGAATCGAAAACGAATACTCTGTAATAGTACGTGCCCGCCGTGGACAGAAAGTCATCGTAGGTGGTGTTGTTCCGGTCGGTGACGATGGCGATCGTCAGGAATTCGAAAGTCACGTCGATGCCGGGCGACACTGAACGGTAGATACGATACGACGCGAAATCGACATCGTTGTTCATCGTCCACGAAAGGTGCGCAGTTTCCGGTTCGGTAAGGGCTACTGCCAGGACTACCGGGATCGGCGGCGTTGTGGTGCGTATATTGAGAAGCCTTGCGGCCTGAGCGCCGGCGGAATTATTGCCCGCAGCATCGATAAACGAACCGGTTACGATTCCATCGGTGACGGTCAGCCCGACCGGAACAATCCAGGCGTAAGAATAGACCCCGTCGCCGGCCACAGCGTCACCCTCGGTGCCGAGGTCGCGGAGCCGTACCCGCGATATGCCGGGGAACGTGACCTGGGCGCCGCCATCAGTCTCGCCATGGGCGGACAAGTAGAAGTAAATCGTGTCCCCGGCGGCGAAGACAGCCGACGTCGGCGTGTAATAGATCGAATCGATCCGCGCCTCCGTGTCGAGAATGATGTCGTCGGACAAAACGCCGCTCGCCTCGGTGCCGTCGCCGAATGTCAGTCGGGCGTAGATGGTCTTGGGGCCGTCCCCCAGCGACAACTCGAACGGCAACGGTGAGCGATACCCCTGCACCGGAGCACCGGCGAGGAGCGGGTCCTCGGAAACCTGGATATAGGCAGGCGTGACGGGCGCAAATGTTTCAATCAAAACATCGAGCGAGTTGGAATACTCGTCGCCATTGTTGAGCAGCACCTGCAAGAGGCCGGCTATGACATCTACCTGACCCGACGGTTGGCTTTCTATGCGCGCGGCGTTCACGGATGTCACCCGGAGGCTGACGGTACGGTTGAACGGGATATTGGTCACAACCCTGGTCTGCGCGCTGGCGGAATCGACCAGAGCGAACACACTGCCGGTGTCGGTAGCTGAATATATCCGATATAGACTGACCGCCCCCGCATCAGTAACTGACCACGAAAGTGTGACCGACCTGTCGCCCAACGCCGCGGTCAACCCATACGGGACAGGAGGCGGCGCGGGAAGCGAACGGATCGGGTCCTTTGAATCAATGCTCCGGCTACAGCCGCCGCCAAGTGCGACTGCCGATACGGCTAAAGCAGCAATAGCGATCAGGGTCCTCTTCATACTCAGAACGCCCTCGAAAACGTGACCCGAAAGCCGTCGTCATAAGCCGCGGGCTCGACACCGACGCCCTTGATTGAAAAGGTCGCCCGTTCACCCGGCGCTGAAAGGAAAGCGTCGATGACATTCAATCCCCAGACCCCAATCATGGCGAACGCGGCCACGCGGCGGTCATCCTCAGCATCGTAAGCATCCGCCTGCGCGGAGGCTAATTCCGCATGCAATGCCGAGAGCTCACTTATGGTGCCGCCACGAACCAGGGCTCGGTCATATTCCGCCAGTCGCATTAGATACGTGCCTTCGCGATCCTTGAACTCGTTGTGCGTGTCGAGAAGCGCTACTGCCGAGCCAAGGAATAGGACACCAAAAACAATGCTGCGGGTCTTGTGGCCGCAGTAGCGCTGACCCCATCCCGGAATGACCATCGACCTGACAGCCGCTTTGGCGGCCGTTTTGGGCGATAGCTCTACGAGCACCTGCTGGGGCTTCTGAGGATCGAGCAGGAGATTTGTCCGGTACTCCTCGAAGCCGAGCTTTCGAATTACGAGTTCGTATTCGCCGAGGATGGGGTAAGTAAAGGTAATGGGAGAAATCCCAGCCAAATTGGCATCGCCTGCCAGCGATACCTCTGCGCCTGGTGGGGTGGTAATAACTGTCAGGGCACCCACAGGCTGCGCCTGAGCCAGGCTGACAAGCGGAAGCAACCAGAATCCGGCCGCTGTAATCAAAATCCGTTTCAACTACGTAACTCTTTTAGACCGTTGAGCTTCTGTCAGTCAGATTATCGGCAGGATAGCACATTCGGTCAGTCCGGACAAGTCAATTCTGGCAAAAAAATGACCGCGCCGTGGCGCGGTCTCTAAGGAGCCGTTTCTTCAAGCTTTAGCAGGCACCCTTGCCGGTCAGTACAACTACCACTGTACGGGCCAGTATGCGAACATCGGTCCAGACCGACCAGCCGCGAATGTAAGTCAGATCGAACCGTACTTTCTCGGCAACCGATGCGACCGACGAATCATACCCGTTTTCTACCTGGGCCAGGCCGGTTAAGCCCGGCTTGACTTCGAGACGCTGCTCATAGCCCTCAACCTCATTGCACAGGTGACGAACGAAAGTGGGGCGTTCCGGTCGCGGTCCCACAAGAGACATGTCCCCCCTGAGAACCGACCAGAATTGCGGAATCTCATCGAGGCGGGTCTTGCGAAGCACGCGACCAACTCGAGTGATGCGCGGGTCTTCCCTGGTAGCCCAGACCGGGCCGGTAAACTTCTCAGCGTCCCGAACCATGGTGCGGAACTTGATAATCTGGAATGGACGGCCATGATAATCCTCGCGGCGGCGATCACGCTCGCGGTGGTCGGACACACCCACATGCTGGCAGTACCGGCGATTCCGCTTCCGGCGATTAACACCCACACGGGTCTGCGTGTAGAAAACTGGACCGGGGCTGTCCAACTTCACCGCCAGAGCTACCACCACCATCAGGGGCGCCACCATCAACAGGCCGACCGTTGCCCCGACAATGTCAATGGTTCTCTTGATCACACTATTCATGGCGGTTTTGAGCGCTCCTCGCCTGGCCAGCGTCGCGGGCACTACGAAGATGAACATCGTCGAAAGCGCAATAAAAAGCAGCCCGCTTAGCTCGCCAACAAAAAACTTGAGTCGCCCGAAGACGGGTCGCGACGGCGCCGTAATCGGCGGAACAACAATCGAATCCGCCGAACCATAGCGCAATACTCCGGCCTCGACAGCCATGGACCCATGGTTGCGAATATGCATTTTCTCTTCAGGGTGATTCACGAACGCTAATGTCCTGTCTTCCGGTGATTACGTCCAAGAAACGGATGTAAATATCAGTATTGGACAGAATCTCAGCAAACCCACTGCCGAATTCGCCTACGGGGACCATTTCTATCTTGATTTCGGACTAAATTCATCCTGTATTCTATCATAGTGTTTCACAAGGTGTTACCTTGAGCAAAAGAGACTGATTAGGCCTGTTTGGTTCCTCAAGGGAGGACGTGTGTGGGATTTCGCCCAGACTCCTGTGCATTTGCCGCACAAGGACTGCAACTGATTGCGCACCAGACAGAATGGGAAAAACATGCCGGGGAGCCAGAGGCCGCCCCGAAGACTGCCTTTGGTGGGCTCCTCTGCCTCCGCTAGGATTTGGACACCGCAGGTCGAAACGTGCCCCGCTTAGGGACCGTTTCGGCGTGTTCACAGGGCAGCAGGAGTCAGGAAGCTCGGAGTGGCCGCACCGCGAAATCACCGCTTGAACGCGCTGCGCTATGACGTCGACAGCCGCTGATCATTTTCGAACAGCACTATTTCCCGGCGAACTGAAACGTCAGCGTGAACCGGTGGAGATCTTCCGATGTAGATTTATCATTCGGAGTGAAGGCGTAGTCAATTTCAGCGATAGATAATCGCAGGCCGCCGCCAAGCGACATTCCGGTCGCCAATCGACGTCCATCCTGAGCGGGCAGGTAATCGTAGCCGGCACGCAGGAAATATCGATCACTGAATCCAAGTTCCAGGCCCTGGCGAATGGTCAGGTCGCCCTCAAAGCGTTGCTCGATGTCCAGCGAGGTGATTATGGCGCCATCGAATGTACGAACCATCCCGCCGAACCGGGCCGCGGCCGGCAGCTTCTCGGAGGACTGATCGAATTTCATCTGGCCGCCGAGGTTCACAATCGCTGCGCCGAAAGCCAGCGACGAGGTCTCGAAGCGGGCACCGAGATCGAAAGCCAAAGCCGAGCCGGAAACATCGTCGAGTCTCTGGTTGACATACTTCGCAGTAACACCGGCAGAGAATGATTCCGTCAGAGTAGCGGCGACAGAAAAGCCGCCCACCCAGTCATAAGCCACCAGGTCACCGGAGGCGACACCGTTAATATCGTAGCCGTCGATTTGGCCGTAATTCACGTATGTGGCCGTCACGCCGCCGACCAGTTTCTCACCGAGAGGCAGACCGACGCCGAGCTGCTCTACGGTGATATCCTGATACCAGGCGAAATGCCCCAGCGCGACCGCGGCGTTTTCCAGACCGGAAAGTCCGGCCGGGTTCCAATGTGCAGCCGTGGCATCGGACGACATCGCAGTATACGCCCCGCCGAGAGCGGCCGCCCGCGCGCCCTGACCGATCATCAGAAAGTCAGCCGCGCTCCGGCCAGCGTCGCTGGCCGGCCAGACGAGCCCGGCCGCCATTGTCGAGAGGAGCTGTACTGTTACCGCAGTAATGAGCCTGTTTTTGATTCTACGTGTTGCCATCCCGGTTTCCTCTTGCACACTGTTTCGCGGGACTATTGGCAACATAGGTGCCTGAAAACCAACGGGTTGCACGAGAAGTAAACAGCGACTCGGTCGCCGCTTTTTGATATGCTAAGTCTGTACAATTCAAAACGATATCTCATAGCAGGTACCGGCAACGCTAAGCCTGGTCAACACGATCCCAGGCTGGGGACCTGGCAGGGTTAACGGCGAATGCCCGAAAGTCTGGCAGATTCCCCGCACCGACCCCGGACAACACCCATAAGTTCTTATCCCATAGCCGATAGCCTGTGCACCCTTGGGATGCTCATCCATATTCCATCTGTCGGAATTCTGAACAGCCGCCCGATTCCTTTCGGACAGCTGAGTTACCTCTTCTGAACGTGGAGGTAAGACGGGGCTAAATCGATGTCAAATAAAAACTTGGGACGGCGAGAGAGACTGGCGGCGGGCGAATGACGCTATCGCGTCTCAGTGCCCGAGACGGTCAAGGCTATTCGAACGTAGCGGTCGGGCAAGTTCGCCCGACAGCACATAGCGTGAGTGGCTGTTTCAGCAGTACCTCAGCGCGGAAGGCGGGATTTCATTTGCTGGTATTTCTCGCGGCCAAGCGTCAGATTGGGCGGGAGGGGCTTTTTACGCGCCACGGCAGTCTTTGTGTTGCGAATTCGCTCCTGGGCTTCAGGATGCGTGCTGACCAGACGCTCGAAGGCGTTGGAGGGCGAGCCTGATGCCGCCAGCTTCTCGAACATCGTCTCCATCGCGCCGGGATCATAGCCGGCACGAATCATGTAAGTGAGTCCGAAATCGTCAGCCTCGCGTTCGGCATCGCGGGAATAATCAGCAAACAAAAGGCTCATCCCGATACCAACCGCGGTCTTAAAAGTCTCGGACTTGGTGTCCCCCATCACCAGCTCATAGGCGAGTGCCGCGCCCATTGCGGTCTGCAGTCGCTTGGCGCCGTGACGGGCGACAACGTGCGAGAGCTCATGCGCCATAACGGCCGCGAGTTCTGCCTCATTATCCATCAGGCCGAGTAGCCCGGTATAGAAGTAAATGTACCCGCCGGGCGCCGCAAAAGCATTGATCTGATCAGACTCAATCACAGTGAATTTGTACTTGATGTCCTTGCGATCACAGATGGCCACCAGCCGCTGACCGACCTCGGTGAGGTACACCTGCCATTGGGGATCGGGATATTCTTTTTCGGTGGCTGCGATTTCCTGCGCCATCGCCTGTCCCAGGGCGACCTCCTGGTCGGTTGGGATAATCACGAGCGAGGTCTTGCCGCCGGGGCCGGTGGTCACACACGACAGGCTAAGAGCGACAGCGATTAAACATGTCAGCCGACACCACATACTAACTTCCCACTACAACTTGGACTTATCCGCCAGGTCTCCCACAATCGGCAAGCGGTAGTTCCGCCCTTGAAGCGCGAAATATATGCCGGCCATGGACAGCGCCACGGCCACTATAAGGATTGCCGTGAATACGAAACTGGCGATGCGATCGAACAGGAACAGGAAGGCCACCAGCTCGATAAGAAACAACATCACTCCCTGCCGAGCGTGAAAGACCGCCTCCTGATTGTGCCGCATGTGCAGGAGTGGCACGAAACAGAGAAACGGGATGTAGGCCATAACTGCGGCCAGACGGCCCTCGTCGGACTTGAAACTTGCGTCTTCAGTCTCGGAACTTTCCGGCGCGGGCGTAGTCTCCGGCGGTCTCGACTCGACTTGATCGCTGTCGTTAAAAAAGGAACTGGGCATGGAAGCTCCGTTCTATTGTGATCATCCCAGGGTCGGCCAAAATATCTCCTCGAACCGGCGGGGCACACTCACCGTAATCGGTTCGAGATCGGGCCAGCTTTCGATGATCTGTCCGCTATCAATCACCGCCGCAGTGAAACTGAGTTCGCCGAAGCCGTCCGGCCATAGCGCCGTGCGACGGACGCTGAATTCCACCCGGTCGCCCATGGCAAAGACGTATTGTCCGCCGGGGTCTTCGAAATGCGGCACCACCGCCAGGTCGAATACCCGCTTTTCCGGTACAAAGCAGGTGATCGTCATTCTGCGACCGGCTGCTGATTCTAAGGCGTTTCGCGAACGCAAGTCAAGTCGAATATGCACATGGTCTCGGTCGTACCCGAAGTAGATATCCGTCACCACTCGATCCACTCGGTGCATCGCTCCGCCGGGTTGGCGGCAGTCGAAATGCCCTGCACCGGCCCACTCGTAAAAATGGGTGAGACGACCGTCAACAGTGGGCGTCACCAGTCCATCCGGCATGGTTGCACGGCGCACACCACCAGGCAACGAAACCGGCCTTAGCAACGCCACCGGCACATCCCGCCCCGTCAGCTCATAAACGGCGGCGAGATGCTTGCGGTAGAGACGGTCAAATTGATCGTCGTGGCTGCTGCGATGATCGTCGCCGTACCACCAGCACCAGTCGGAGCCTTCAGCTATATAAACTTGACGCCAGGCCTGTTCGAGTCGGGCTCGATCGAATTCGGGGTGATCGCGCTCAAAGGCCGCCAGGTCGTCGCGAGTTTGGGAGAGCAGGTCCCAGGCGGCGTTGTCCTCGGCGTGGCCGATCCAAATGCGAAAATTGTGATTGATCCATGAACCGGCAAATAGCCTCGGCAGTTTGCGCGCGGGCAACGTGTTCACCGCCTCGCTGAAAGTCACGGTTTCGATCTCTTCGTCTTCACCGAGCTGCTCGTAGAGCAGCCTCAGGAATTCTGTGCCATCGTCCGGGAAATACTCCCACGCGTTCTCACCGTCAAGAATGATCGGCACGACCACCCGGTCCAACTGTCCCTGGTATACCGTACGCAGGCGTTTGATGTGCGCAATGAAATCCGAGGCAGCGCGCTCGGCCTCCCAGGTCGAGTACACAAAACCTATCCGGTCGGACAGCGCATGATCTCTGAAGAGCATCCGGGTGCCGTCGGGAAGCTCGTAAACCGAGTGCGGCGGATGATCTTTCCGCCATAAGCCGGATTTGGTCAACGAGTGGTTCAGAACTTCCTCGTCGGACGCCAGCCACTTGATGCCGTGACGCACCGCCAGAGCGGCCGTTTCCTCCGACACCGACCCTTCTGACGGCCACATACCGGCCATATCGCGCCCAAAAATCAGGCGGTACTTCTCGACCGAGCGGGCGATCTGCCACTCGGCGTCCTCAGGATGGACAAACCGTTTTCGCGGCAGCTCGATACTCGGCTGCGCTTCGCGGGCCACATCAGTGTCACACAAGAGTGGGAGTATCGGGTGATAGTACGGCGTAAACGATACCTCGATTCGGTTCTCGGCCTGCAGCTTCTGATAGGTCGGCACGATTCGGCCAAGCAGATTCAGTTGCCAGGTGAGAAACGTCTGCTTTTCCTCCTCGGAGTACTGTCGCGCATGAGCCAGGAGACTGCGCACCGGTTCCTCGTCGCGGAAAACCGGATCGACCCACACCAGATTCGACCAGACCTGCAAGTCACGGATTTCCTCGGAGGAAAACAGGCTCACCAGCGTATTCAGCTCACTCGCTGATGATGTGAACTTCTGGTAGAGTTCGCGATAGCGCGGGTACGGAAGAATCATGCGGGTCGGGTTGGCTGAGAAGAACGACCGCAGGATTTCAAGCTTGGTGTCGGACGAGATTTCCTCGGGGCGCATTCGTGACAATTCCAGGTGCCGGTCAGTGGCCCCATCGAGGTAAAGTTGCAACTGGTCCAGGAGAGCCGGAACCAGATTAAAAGTCACCCTGACATCGTCCCGAGCCGTGGCCGCCAGGGGCATGTCCAGATAGTCTTTCAGCCCATGGAGACGAACCCAGGGCATAGTCAGACGATGGGAATTGGGTTCGAGATAGTTGGGCTGGTGCATGTGCCAGAGCAGCGCAACTTTTATGGTCTCCGGTTTCACCACCGAACCCCCGCGAAAGGAAGTAAGCTCAGCCGCTTTGCTTCTTCTCGGCGATCATCCGGATCGCCCGATTGGTCCAATCGCTGTTAGCGTACTCGTCCTTCAGAATCGCCAGGCGGGCGTCAGCCTTGTCGATTTCGCCGCCGGCGAGATAATTGCGAATTGCGCCCAGTTCGTAATCCGGACGAAGCGGGCCGTCGGGGTACATTTCCGCCGCTTTCACAAAGGATGCTGCCGCCTCGGCATGCTGGGCCTGGTCCTCTTGTACCGTCGCAATCCCCGCCTGAGCTGCCGCCCGGTTAAACAGCGGGCCGCCGTAGTCATCGAGGTAGATCCGATAATGGCGCAGCGCTTCGTCGTAGCTCCGGTTGCTCAGGTTTAGATTCCCCAGCATCAGGGCGGCATTGCCGGCCACATCGTAGCCGCCGTAGTCCGAAAGGACCTTGTTTAGCTCCAGCGTGGCGTTGAGATTATCGCCCGACTGGTAGGCGATCATGGCTTTTGAGTACGCCTCCGCGGCCGCCACCGCCCGATCGGAGCGCTGATTGAAGAACCAAATCACCGCCCAGACAGCCACCACCGTGACCACCAGACCGATGACGTAATACTGCCACTTTTCTTCGAATTCGCCTTGCAGCTTGTCCTTGGAGGTCAGCATGAAGGTGGTGAATTTGTCTTCCTTCACCTGCCTCTTGGTCAGCTTGACTTTGCTCTGCATTCTGTTCTCCCGGCCGATCGACACTCTCTCTCGAAATATCGGTCGCCGGCTATAGGTGCCTGACGGCGGCCAAGCGACTGGGTGTCGGTCGCCGTCTGATTATCATATCGCTATGCCTTCACTATCGGATGCGGGTCTCAGAAGTAACCGGTAAAGGTCAAATTGAAGGCGCTGTTGTCAACCGATGACTCGCGGACGATCACTTCGTCCCGGCGGTCCAGGGAGTATCTCTCATAGGAGACGTCGAGATGAATCTGCGCCCAATGCAGCCCGCTCCCCAGCGACCAGCGGACGGTCGACACTTGATCGGTTTCCGGGACATATTTGAATTCGCCGGTGACGCTGTCGATATCAGCGTCGCCGCCCACGATATCCGGCTCCGGAATTTGGACAAAGCCAATACCCGCCCGAATCGGAACCACCGGGAAGAACCGGCTGCCGGTGGACCAGAGGTATTCTGTCCCGGCGCGAAAAGTCATCGAGTTATTCCAGTGCGGATCGATCTCGGTGAAGTACTCAATGTCGGTCCCGCCGGGGACCAACTGGAGTGAGTCCCGACGGTTAATCATCCCGCCGCTCGAGGCGCGGAATTCCAAGTCCGCCGCCACCAGCCACTGCTCGCGCAGCTTATAGCCAACACCGCCGCCCAGCACAAACGGCTGGTCGATCTCGTGCACAAGATCATCGTTGTGGATGGTAGTGGGTTCCCTGATTGCCACGCCGTTCACGAACGCTGTCGATGTGGTTTTCAGATCCCGGGTAACTTTGAGAGTGTGCGGGGTCTTGATCACCAGTCCCGCTGAGAGCTTTTCGGCCGTATACTTAAAGCCCAGTGTAAAGTAGATGCCGGAATAACTCGACGTATCCACTACCTCGTTCAGGCCCGAGAACGTCCCTCGCTGTCCGCCCGGATAGCCGAGAAATGTCAGATCGGTTTCTTCCCAGGCGGCATTTTCCAGCGTTTCCTCGGCAGCCCGCCCACCGTAGGCGTTGACGGAAATCCCGAAAGCCAACTGCCGATAAATCCGCGTGCCGAATCCCACATTCAACGCGTTAACCCAGGAACGATAGGCGTGCTCGTTGCGGTAATGAAACGGGCGGCTGATAAAGTTCAGGCTATCTTCCTCATCGAAGGGATAGGAAAGATCGAGGGCCATACCAGAGTTGTAGAATTCGTCCGTCAGTCGCGTGTACGCTATCGAGCCGACAAACATGTGGCCCTTGATACGGACCGGCACGAGCAGGCTCATCAAGTCAACACCGTCGAAAACGTCGCTCTGATCGAACTCCCGGACGGGGAGGTTGTCATATGTGTCCCGAAACGTGGCGTCGCTAGAAAACGACTTGTATCCCAACCCCATGACTGGACGCTCATATGGGTCAACCTGGCGGTACAACCCAGCGGGATTCCAGCTCACTGCGAAAGCGTCGTCGGAAACACCCAGGAATGCGTTGCCCATTCCCTTGGCCCTTGCGCCGCCTCCGTTGAAGTCGCGCACCAGCGGATTAAAGTGACGCAGCGATAATGCGCGCGCAATAAAATTGGCCGAGTCTGGTACCGGGGGAGCAGACTGGGTAAATGCGGTCGATGCCGCCATGCCAACCATCAGAAGGCTCGTGGCCAGAATTCCTTTCATCCCATGAACTCCTAAGTTCTCACACCAGTTAAGCTTACAACACTTCACAATAGACGCGCCAAGCACCGATTTAGTCTAAGAATATAGTCCGGCCGTTTTGCGCTTGTCAACCGATTTCCTCTAATTGAATTCAGGCAGCGCCGTTATCTGTCTTCAGTGAATCTGTCCAAGACTTCCCATCGTAACCTATTACTGCCACGCCGGCCAAGCGCAGCATCGGGCGCTACGTGACACTGCCCTGGCGGTGCGTCTGATGGGCTTTCCGCCGGAAATATAACACCTTGCGTGTCATATCATTATGAAAAGCGTTGGAACTCCGACCAGGCGCGAAACATGTTTGCCTCCCGGCCTGTCTAACAACCAGAGACCGCGGATTCCGACAAGGAGGAATGATATATGAGAAGACGGCTTTTCCACACGTGGCCGACGTTTGCCTTGATCATGGTCCTGGCAGCCCAAAATGGGTCGGCGGACAACTGGTCCGTTTTCGGGCGGCGCGGCGAGCGTGGTTCCGGTGAGATCGTCACCGAGGAGCGCAATGTTCACGACTTCGAGCGAATCAGACTGCTGAGTGTGGCAGACTTGAGAGTGGTAGGGGGCGACATGATCCAGCTCAAAGTCACAACTGATGATAATCTCCTCGACAACATCGTCACCGAAGTCGGCAGCCGACACACTCTGGTAATCGATAATGAAGGGTCATTCAGCACCACTCATGGTGTTCTGGTAGAGATCACGATGCCCTACCTGACTCTGCTGGAAGCGAAGGGCTCAGGAGACGTGGACTTGCTTGGCCTTAGATCTGACGTGCTGGAGATTGAAGTCGGCGGCTCAGGCAATGTTGAACTCGACGGCGAGATAAAGTATCTGGACATCTCCGTCGGTGGCTCCGGCGGCGTTACGGCGCACGATCTCATGGCCGGGGATGTCGTGGTCGAGATCGGCGGTTCGGGGGACGTTGAGCTGCTAGGGAGCACCCGGAGCCTGAAATGCGCCGTGCATGGATCGGGCGAGATCGATGCCAGCGAGTTGAAGGCCGAGCGGGTTGTCGCCAAAGTGTACGGTTCCGGCGACATCAGCGTCCATGCTACTGCCTCATTCGACGGCGCCATCTACGGGAGTGGTGATATCGACCTGTTCGGCAATCCGGATGACATCGATCGCCACGTAGCCGGCTCAGGTAAGATCCGCCGCCGGAGATAATGAACCATCCATAATGGCGCTCGCGAAAGCGCGGTCATGGGTCTTTTTTTGTTGACGGCTCAAACGTACGGTGGCTTCCTATAGGCGACTTTAACCTTTTGGATCACGGAGGTTCGTCTATGCCAAAAGCCAGAAAGAAAGCGGCCAGGAAGATGGTACGCTGTATGGGCAAGACCAAGGACGGCAAGAAGTGCAAACGGATGGTGGCGCCGCCGGCCAAGCTGTGTCATCTCCACAAGAAAAGATAACGCCGGCCGCTCATCAGTGAAGAAAAGGGACAGCCCTGAGGGCTGTCCCTTTCTTTGCGGCCATGCTCGTGCCATCCCAACTAATATCTCCTAATCGTGGGCGGCAGACCTCCTGATCTACCCCTTCCAGATCTTTCGTCGATACACGGGCAGACGAGGAGAGGCTGTCTCAAAAGTTATGGTTTGAGTTGCGTCAGCTCCTTAGCCTGTCACTCCCGGGGACCGGGAGTGACAGGGCGGTGACCTGACGCCATTGAAGTTGAGAGAATTACGGCGGCAGGTCTCCGTCCGCGTCCGTCATTCGA
>JBFMGC010000059.1 GCA_040752815.1 Candidatus Zixiibacteriota bacterium | reverse complement strand
TTTTGCCTGGCTGGGAAATAATCGTCGCTTGGTGGTCCGCTGGGACCGTGATATTGTGGTTTATGAGGCGTTTTTTCATGTCGCTTGCCTGCTCATCACGCTGAAGAGGTTATGAAATGGCTTCTAGTATCCTATCAATTTCCGGTGATGCCCAGACATAAAATTTGCCCTCTTCACCTTCACTATCTGCATCGATAGCTGAGAAGAACTCACCATTCGCTCCTTGCATCTCTCGAAGCAGAAAGTCCAGTGTTCGCCTGACCGTTTCACGATATGACGGGTTCTTTGTGAGCTGATATGCCTCAACATAGAGCAAGGTCAACAGAGCGTTGTCATACAGCATCTTTTCGAAGTGTGGGATCATCCATTGCCGATCTACAGTGTAACGATGGAATCCGCCGCCAACCTGATCGAATATTCCACCGCGTTGCATGACCTCCAGAGTACGAACAACCGGCCACAGATATGTGCTATCGCCGGTTGAATGGAATCGGCGCAACAAGAAACCCAACTGCGTTGCCTGAGGAAATTCATGACCAGTACCAAATCCTGAGTGCATAGGGTCGATTCTCTGAAGGAGTTGATTTGCCCCTTCAATAATAAAGGCTGTATCGGGAGCTCTGCTCGAAGTCGAATTCACCATGTTGGCTTGCAGTTGTCGAAACACTTCGCCCGACACCGTCTTGATTCGCGCCGGCTCGTCACGATAAATCCGAGCCAATTCTGTGATCAAACGCCGGAGTCCGGGTTGCCCGTTGCGGTCATCGGGCGGGAAATAGGTGCCGGCGTAGAACGGCTTCAAATCGGGGGTCAGGAACACTGTCATTGGCCAACCGCCATGACCAGTCATGAGAGTCGTCACTGACATATAGATGTGATCGATATCCGGGCGTTCCTCCCGATCTACCTTTATGCAGATAAAGTATCGGTTGAGAAGCTCGGCGATATCCTCATTCTCGAACGATTCACGTTCCATCACATGGCACCAGTGGCAGGACGCATAACCGATCGACAAGAATATCGGCTTGTTCTCCGCCTTTGCCTTCTTAAGAGCCTCGTCACCCCAGGAATACCAGTTGACGGGGTTGTGCGCGTGTTGGAGAAGATACGGAGAAGTTTCGAACCGCAGCGCATTGGTGTGCTTAGGCTCTTGACCCGTCCTAGCGTCATGTGATTCCTGCTTGTCGGTAGCACAGGCGCACGTGAAGACAGAGAGAGCAATGCTGATTCCGATAATAATCGGATAGGGGGCAGATATGGTTTTTCGTTTCTTCACACTCATCCAGATGTATAGGCCGGTAGGGAATTGAAATGAGGACTCGAGGCGGTTCGCAAAGGAACCGCCTTGGTCAAAATACAAAAAACAGTCTGTTTCATTTCTTCGAAGCAGCCGAACCGCACAGATCCATCGCCTTATGGCCGTCACACCAAGTGACCATGCTACCGTCCACCGTGAATGACTCTACATCCACCAGGTTTGCACTGGAGTGGAGGATGCCGTGGATACTGAGTTTCTTGTTGGCGTATTTGTCACCCTTGATCAGATCGGCCGAATATTGGTTTTCAAGGAAGTTGACGTACTGACCGGCATCTGTCTTTAAGGCGTGCTCGTGACCATACACGCTGCAAGCGGAGCGCGCGCCCTCGGATTTCTTGAGGGAACATCCGAGACACACGAGCGTGCCGGAGATATCCACATGTTCCGGCTTGGTGATAGTGGGAGTCGCGTTTTTCGATTCATCCTGTTTCTGCTGGGCGAAAAGTCCTGCAGTCGTGAGTGCGACCACAAGGAATAGTCCAGTGAGTGTATGAATTCTCATTTTGGCACCTTCCTGTTTGGAGCGTTAGTTCCAATTGTTGTTCTCGATTATTCTTTTTGGTTGGGATATGGGCTTTGGACACGATGAAGATTCCTATTGGGCCATCACGAGTTCATCCACAACCGACTGAATCTCCGCCGGAGTCACTGAACCGACCGCGCAAACCATGGCGTCATCGGTCACATATACATAAAATTGTTTCCCGTCGACTTTACAATGAAACGACTGTCCTTCGGAAACCATTCGTGACTTAACATCCGGAAAATTGGTCAGGGACTCCCGCTCAAACCAAAACACTGAAACTGGTTCGTGGTGCACGGAGAACAACAGATGCGCCGTTGCCGCCCCGCTCACGTTGCATAGGTTACCACCCTGTAATTTCCGGTCGCTGTTGTCAAGCCCCCGAACACTGAATTGGGGAGTCAGGTGACCTTTGAAGTAGGACTCAATCGCCACTTCATCTCCCGAGATCGCATACGTGCGTTCACTCTTCGCAAGAAACTCCACATGTTCGGACGATACAGCCGCGGCCAGATCAAGTTCTCGGTGACCCGCCCATGGCAGAAGGAAGTATGAAACACCCAGTACACCTATCAACACGGCGGCTATGGCCCAAACTGGTCGACCCAGCAGACCGGTTCGAGATCGGCTGACCGCCTTAGTGACTGCTCGCGTCCAGATCAAGTCATCATTATCGTGAGGAGTGGTTAGAATGCCCTTAATCTTGGTCTCCAGTTGGGTCTCGCGATCAGCCAACTTCTGACACGCCTCGCATGATTCCAGATGCTGAGAGATCTCAAACGTGGTTTCGGGCCCCAGTTCGGAGTCCAAATACATAGCCAGGTAGTTTCTGACCTGCTTACAGTCCATCGGTAGTTGCTTCCCGTACTTCGTTACTCAGGAATCCGTACTGTTTGGCATATTCGGTCAAATGCACTCTCAACTTCCCGCGAGACCGTGACAGATAAGCCATGACTGTCCCGATGGGCATCTTGAGTGATTCGGCTATCTCTTTACACGTTAATTCACCGATCGTTTTGAGCAGAAAGACTGTCCTTTCGCTCGTCGACAGTGAAAGGAGGGCGGCGCGAAGCTCGTCACCAACATGGGCGAAAATCTTTTCTGGATCGCGCAGGAGTTCGTCATAGGCGTATTCTTTCTGCAGTTCAGCCACAACGTCATTGATTCGTTCATCGGCGCAAACGAACCGCTGCTGCTCCTTTGCTGATCTGCGATTGACGTTCAGAACCACGTTTGTGCATATGGTGAAGACCCAGGACCGGAAGTCCCCCTCAGCGTCGAAAGTGTCATACTTCATGTAGGCTGTGCTCAGCACCGTCTGAATTGTGTCTTCCAGTTCCTGCTCATTCCAGAGCAAGTGTCGGCAGTAGCTGATGATTGGACGACGAATCAGCTCGATACGGGCAACAAAGCCCTCTACCCGATGACGATCGTGTTTCACTTGCTTGAAATGGACTACAAGATAGAATTACGCACTTCAGACGACCACCGCAGCCTCTGAATACTAAATGTCAGATGATCAGCAGATTCATACAGAGTAAACGCCATTTCCGGTGAAATAGATCAGTCAGTAAGATGTGTAACGGGCAAAAAGCGTCACAATTTGGTCACAATGGCTCGTAAGTCCTTGTCCCACAACGCGAGTCGGGGGTTCGATTCCCCCCACCTCCATTTGTTATAATTCATTGCAAATCAATGGCTTACAGCGACGAACAGGGGCGGATCATTTGCTTATACCCCCCACCCCTTGATTATATCACCGAATATCATGCAATAACCTACGGCGCTTGTGGACACGATTTGGTCACAGTTTTCAGGCGCGCCCATTGTAGGACCATATTCGGATTCTGCTTGACAATCGATCTCAAAAAAGATTCACTTGTTCCGATAATAGTATCAGTTGTATCAATAATAGAATCGGCTATGATGGTATGTGCGCGCAAAAACCGAAAAGCGACTCGTCGATCGGGGTAGGTTCCGGAATAGGGGAAGTCCTGTTTCCCAAGATACGCCGGAAAGCACTCGCGCTGTTCTTACTCAATCCTGAAAAACAGTACTATTTCCGCGAAGCTGTCAGATTGCTGGGCGATACGCCTGGCTCCCTCCACCGCGAGTTGAAGTCACTGACAGCGGCCGGGATCCTCTCGGTCGAGCAGATCGGCATGCAGAAATTTTACCGCGCAAATCCAGAGAGTCCTGTTTTCGATGAACTCAAGTCAATTGCCGAAAAGACATTTGGCATTGCGGATGTTCTCCGTGACGTCATGCGAACTGAAGCCGAAGCGAAGATTGACGTGGCCTGGATTTACGGCTCAGTTGCCAGCGGTAAGGACACGAGTTCAAGCGACATTGATCTTATGGTGGTTGGCAGCTTGTCATTTCGCGAGTTGGTCGCTATCCTGAAGCCGGTGGAAGAACAGATGCAGCGCCCGATCAACCCGACGCTGTATTCAGAAAGTGAATTTCAAAAGAAGGTCCAGGACGAGAATCACTTTCTTTTGAACGTATTGAACTCCGACAAGTTATTCGTGATGGGAAACGAAAATGACCTTGCAAGATTGGCTCAGTAGCAGCTGGTTGAAACAGCATGCGACGAGCCGGAAGGAAGTAACTGATCTCCTTGCCAAGGTTGACCGGGACATTACCGAGGCAGGCAAAGAGGAGATCACGCTCGACTGGCGGTTAGCGATCGCCTACAATGGGTGTCTGGGTTGCGCGACTATCGCTTTGCGGGCGAGTGGCTACCGGATACCCGGTGGGGCTGGCCAGCATTATCGGACTATTCAGTCTCTGCGGTTCACAATTAAACCACAGTCCGATGTAGTAGCGTCGCTTGAAGCCATCAGTAGAAAGAGAGCCATAGTCAGCTATGACGCGGCCGGGACCAATACGGAATCGGAAGTCGCAGAGGCAAGAAGCTTGGCAGAAGAATTGCGAGAGGGGTTGTTTGCCTGGCTGCGGGAGGAGCACCCAGAACTGATATGAGAGTGATTAGCCGTGTCTAACAAGGATGCTGTAAGATCGATCAAGTCAAGACTAGCCGGGCTGAAACGCGGACGAAGGTTTATCGATTACCACGAGTCAGGGCCATATGCCCGAGAACTCGAGAACCTGCTGGACGAGATTGACAGTATAGCCGAAAGCCCACGCCAGGGCGTTGAACTGGTGACAGCATTTATGCAGACGGATAACGCCGTGCTCGGACGCGCCGACGATTCCAACGGCTCAATCGGTGATGTGTACCGCATATTCGCCTGTGACAGCTTTATTCGCCATGCGTCTCAATGTGAAGACAAAGAGTGGCTATACAACGTCGTTCTGAAGCTGTATGCTGATGATGAAAACGGTGTACACGATTCTATTATTGCCAACTCTGCCAACTTCCTGCCGGAATCGTATCTTCGCCGCATGGTTGACGAATTCTGGTCCCTGGGTGACCGAGAGCCGAACGAGTATCAAAGGTATCACTGGTATGGCGCTATTGAAGACATCGCGAGGCAGTTGAAGGATCCGCCGTTATTCGAGAAGGCGTGCCGCGCCCGGAGACCGCAACTGTCGACAGCCGCGCACCGTGACATCGCGGAAGTGTACTTAGAATGTGGCTACCCGCTTGTCGCTCTTCAGTGGTTGAACAAGGTCCCTCCCGACGAGACGTTTCAGCTTGATGAGCGAGAGCAACTGCTCCTGAAAGTGCTCACGGAGCTTGGAGACAAAGCGAGAGCAGAAGAGGTTGCATGGAGAATATTCCGACGATCAAGGAGCAAGACAAGGTTGTCGTTACTTCTGAATGTTATTGGCGAGTCTCAACACGAACGCATAGTCGACAGCGAGATCGAAATTATCCTGAAATCTCCGACGTTGGATTATGTCGACGCCTTGTTCCTGTTTGAATTGGAACGCTTCGCCGAGGCCGAGCGATATCTTACAGAACGCACCGATCAACTCAACGGGGATTACTACTACCAGTTACTTCCGTGGGCGAAGACATTCGAGAAGCATGAGAAATTTCTCATGGCCAGCATCCTGTATCGCGCTTTGCTTGAATCGATTCTCAGACGCGCCAAATCTAAGTACTACACGTACGGAGTTCGTTACCTGCGTAAACTTGATGATCTGGCACCGCGCGTGGGCGACTGGGGCGAGTTCGTGAACCACGAAGACTACAAGTTGAACCTACTGATCGAACACAAACTGAAGCGCAGTTTCTGGGCGCGCTACGACCAATAGACAGGTAAGAAACAGGGTCACAAAATGGCCACAATACGGTGTAAGTCATTGTGCCACAATGCGAGTCGGGGGTTCGATTCCCCCCACCTCCACCAATATGTTGCCCCGAGCCTCGGGGCTGCGGCGTTCCCGGGAGCTCCAAGCAAAAACCCCCCTTACGGGGGGTTCTTTTTGTCCGATCCATGGTGACGGCTATTCTTTCGAGGCCGAGGTCTTAGCACCCGGCATCTCCATCGACGACGCCATCAGCGCGCACTTCTCGTGCAGGGTCGCAAGCTGTGCCTGAACCGGGGCATCGGCCGATGTGAGCACCATCATGTCGCCATTTGGGGTCTGGCCCATGCTCATGCGGGCACCGGCTTTCGCGGCAGTCCTGACACCCTGGCAGAACTCGCACAGCTCGGTCTTGGCCCGCTCGTCGGTGAAACTCATGCACTCTTCACCAGCTTTGCTACACGCATTGCCAGCAGCACGGAAGGCCGCGAGCCGTTTCGGGTCGTCGCTTTTGACCCAATGGCGAATTGCCAGTCCGTCGTTGAGCTTGACAGGTTCCATACCCCTCGGGCCGATTTCGTCCATCTTCGCGGCAATGTTCTTGCACACGTAACACTTCATCATTTCAGCTTTCATGGCCGCCATCGGGGATTCACCCGGGGTGCCCTTCGGCGTGTCCTTGGCCAGGACGACCGCAAAGGTTGTGGCGATGAAAGCTGCCGCCATCAGCATTTTCTTAATCATGCGAGCATCTCCTTATGTGTTTGGGTAGCTAACTGCAGTTCAGTTGTGTCGCTTTCAGTTTCAATGGCCACGAGCGGCTTCGGGGCAGGCGATAGAATAGATTTCCTGGACCCATAAAGTCCATGCTGCCGACGGCCAACGTCGGGCGGGAACCTCGCATCTTGTTGCCGCACAAAACCATCGCTTGTTGGTCCTAAGTCTGGCCTGAAGCCCCAACTCTTCATGGGACTACACTTTAGTAGCGAAATCAGATCGGTGATGTTGCTTTCTTGTCGGACGAATCTTCAACAACTGTGGCGCGCCGTAAGTTCCGGATACCGCGTATTGCCGCCCGTGCGTTTTGCCGTTACCCGGTCTCTCAGGACCTCGGCTGCGGGATAATCCGAAGATACGGCCGCGGTGCTTTCCAGCCCGACGGGTACACCACGCGGGCCTCGTCGTCGGACACCGACCCGGCGATAATGACATCCTCGCCCTGCCGCCAGTTGACCGGTGTGGCGACCTTGTGTTTGGCGGTCAATTGCAGGGAGTCGATCACGCGCAGGATTTCGTCGAAATTGCGCCCGGTGGTCATCGGATAGGCAATCATCAGCTTGATCTTCTTGTCCGGTCCGATGACAAAGACGTTGCGCACGGTCTGGTTATCCGCCGGCGTTCTGCCCAAACAGGAGTCTTCCACGTCGGCCGGCAACATGCCGTAGAGCTTGGAAATCGCCAGGGTAGGGTCGCCGATCATCGGGTAATTCGGCGCCTGCCCCTGGGTTTCCCTGATGTCGTTGGCCCACCTGTGGTGATCGCCGACCGTGTCGACACTAAGGCCGATTACCTTCACGTTGCGTTTGTCGAATTCCGGTTTCAGTTTGGCCATATAGCCGAGCTCGGTCGTGCAAACGGGCGTGAAATCCTTCGGGTGGGAAAAAAGCACCGCCCAGGAATTGCCGATCCAGTCGTGAAAACGGAGTCGACCTTCGGTGGTGTCGGCCTCGAAATCCGGCGCGGTGCTTCCTATCTGCAAAGCTGCAGTGGCTGTTTGAGTAGCCATGTCTAACCTCTACTGATTTGCCCTGGCTCGCCGAACCAGCGACGGGTGTTCGGCTGCCGGGATATTGGGATCCTTCAGGTCTACACTCGATATACGCAGGCCTGGCAGAGAAGCTTGAGGTTATGTTTGGATCTCAGCGGACCTGTCCGGTACCGATATTCCGTAGTTGGTGGCCCACTACCGCTGGTAGGCGACTCTCAAACAACCGCGCAGCGATTCGCGCCTGCCTCCAGATCGGTCAGGTCGCCGCTCGGCAGGACACCGGCCTCGTTGTACTTTACGATCACGTGGTGATTGGGCGGCGTAAGCGGTACCCGCCTCAGGAGATCACGCGCAAATGCTTCCGCGTCATAGCCAAGGTGAACGGCCTCGCGGGCCGCGCCGAGTATTGCGGTGATTACTGTGCGGTCGAACGGTACCGGACTGCTCGTGTGGCAGGGCAGTACCATGAGCTCTGGTTCTAGCTCGAAAAGACGGCGGAGCGACCCATGGAGGAGAATCGCACGAGCCAGACTTTCGTCGGGGTCGGCCTCAAGATCAGGCCGTCCCACGGTGTCGAGAAACAGGGTGTCACCGGTGAGAAGCCACCTGTTGTCGATCACATAGCACACACTCTCTCGCGTGTGGCCGGGCGTGCTGAGGCAAGTCAGGGTGCTCTTTCCGAAGGCCAGCGTTTCTCCTTCATGAAGCGGCCTATAGGTGAACGAAACTCGCCGCTGTTCGGGCAACCAGAGGCTCGCCCCGGCCTGTCCCGCAAGTGAGCACGAGCGGGAGAGGTGGTCGGCATGGATGTGGGTGTCGAGAACGTGGCGTATTGCCCAGCCGCGCGTGCGCGCTATTCCCAGAAAGATCGCGGGATCGAGCGCGGCATCGACAACGACCGCCTCATTCCCTGACGCTACAATGTAAGAGAGGCAGCCCTTTCCGGTGCGGCGGATCTGTACGAGCGTAGCATCCGATGAAGTCATCTCGGCGGTGTTCCAGGCCAGGCTCCAGGCCTTCATGCCCCCTATCAGCGACACCGCGGGAAGTCCGCGCTTTCGAAGCTGTTCGGCGGCTATCTTACTCGTGTTTCCGGCGCCGCAGACGGCGACCACCGTGGTATTCGGGGGAGGCGCGACCGCAGCGGCAGCGTTCAAGTCACCGTTTTTGAGCGCCTGATAGATATCCAGATGGGAACTTCCGGGAATCGCCCACTCGGCCCTTTCACCAGCCGGGCGAATGTCGAGAACGAAGAGCGGCCCGCCGTGCCCGAGACGGGTTTGCAGTTCGGCCACGCTGATTTCGTGGGTCGGTTCTGGCAGTCCTTTCGCGTGCGCAGTACTGACTTGAGTTTCTTGTTCCATAAAAGTAATCTGACACCTCGAACTAGTAATCAATCGTGATCACGAATCAGCCCAAACCGCGCTGAGGTTTCCATCCCATCGACAGAGGTCGCGGCAAACCAGCGCCCATGATATACGCTTCGCAGCGCCGATTGCGTAATACGGATGCGGATGCATGAGAATTCGTCTGGGACAAAGCGCGGTGTTGAACTGTGCGCGCTCGATCCCGAAGGAACCACCCGATCTGCAAATCCCGTCGATGACCAACCCAGACCTACCGCCATAGCCGGCTCACTGACAGGTGCCCGTTCAAGTCCCCTGTATGAGTGATTTTCAAAGCACCTGTGGAGCCGTTGTGCGGAGTTGTTACGCCCCTCCGCGGACGGGCCGGCGGCCCCAAAACTACCGCGGTCAGCCCCTCTCCTTTGAACGGTGTCATTCGGTCAGCCCGCCACGAACGACTGCGGCTTGTGACAGATACCGCGTATTTCTATTCAGTGGACGGCATTTGAAGTTGTGGTTCATGGGATAGCGCACAGGGCCACTCGCTAAAGTGATTGTGTTGTTGCATCAAAGAAGCAATCTCGGGAGTTACCGTTGACAAACTTCTAACTCGCAGGAGTAAACCATGAAAGTCGAAGCACAAAAAGAACATGCCTGGCTGCGCCGAATGGTGGGCGGATGGACATACGAAATCGAAGCCTGTATGAAACCGGGCGAGGCGCCGGTAAAATTCGGCGGCAGAGAGGTAGTTCGCTCGGCCGGAGATATCTGGATTATCGCTGACGGCGAGGGAGAGATGCCTGGGGGCGGCACCGGGAAGACCATGCTGACAGCCGGGTACGACACGCGCAGCAACCGGTTCGTCGGCTCGTGGGTGGGGTCGATGATGACCTACCTGTGGGTGTACGAGGGTGAGCTCGACTCCGCTCAGAAGGTGCTGACGCTCAACTGCGAGGGACCGGATTTCATGGGTGACAGCGGCACGCTGAAGTACAAGGACGTGCACACGCTGATCTCCGACAACGAGCGCACGCTGACCGGAAATGTGCTCGGTAAGGACGGCAAGTGGACCGAGATGATGATGTGTAAGTACCGCCGGGTGAGATAGAACGGCGGCGCCGGGCAGGGTCGCCCGGCGGCACACAACGGCGTCAGGTCTCAATCTGACCCCGATCCGCGGAGCGAGACAAGATCGGAGCAGGACCCCACGCAACAGATCCTACCTTGTGCCGGGCACACAGCTAATCAAAAGGCGGCCGGAAAACGGCCGCCTTTTTGTGTTCGGCAAACACCGGTTAAGGGGGCGGGCTCAGAATTCAAGCCACGAGCCCGCGAACTGTTACAGCTTGCGGTGTTGGCGTTTTAGACGAGACGCGCGTCTCGTGAAGTAGGCGATGCCCAGCAATACGGCAACCGCAAACAGGATTACTGTGGTGAGGTCGAGGTTCATTGTGAATCTCCTTATTAAAAGAGGTTACTTGGCAACGTCCTGTAGTGTTCTGAATATGCTGATCATGGCCGGTCCCACGAGCACAATGAGCAGTTCCGGGAAGATCAACAGCACCAGCGGAAAGACCAGCTTTACGGATACTTTGTTGGCCGCTTCTTCCGCGCGTTGGCGCCGTTTGAAGCGCATCGAGTCGGCCAGCACGCGCAAAGAGGTACCGATGCTCGTGCCGAGCCGGTCCGCCTGAATCAAAGTCACGGCCAGTGCCCGCAGTTCTTCAACTTCCGTACGATTAGCCAGCGAACGAAAAACGTCGGATTTCGATTTACCGATCAGGATCTCCTGGGTCACGATCTTCAATTCCTGGGCGAGCGGCAGGCAGCCGATCCGCATTTCCTCGGACAGCTTCTGTATACCCGCGGTAAATGAAAGGCCGGCCTCGACACAGACCACGAGCAGATCGAGCATGTTCGGCACGGCTTGGCGGATAGCCTCGCGCCGTTTGGAAATCCGACGGGCGACAAACATACGCGGGAGAAGCCCCCCCAGCGCTCCAGCGCCAAGTGCGAGCATTGCGATCTTGGGTGTGGCCAGGTGTATCTGCATTCCCGTATGAATCGCGGCAAACAGACCGATCAACACCAGCATCAGAGTGGTGAGATAGAAGTTGTAGACGGCACTTGGCTGGAAATACCCAGCGCGAGCCAGCCAGGCACGGGTGTCATTGACGTCCTGCACGTTTGCGGCCAGGAGATCGACACCTTTTCCGAGGAGCGACTTGCGGAAATCATATCCGCCGTCGGCAGCCACGCCGGCGCTGCCGGCAAGCTGCTCAAGGCGCGTCCTTACCGGGTCGCGGCGCAGCGCCACCACGTACGCGATCGTGAATATCAGGAGGAAGCTGGCGACGAACACCATGACTATGATCGCGGTCAACATATGATCACCTTAGTATTTGATGTCAATGATCTTGCGTATTACGAGAATACCCACAATCTGCATAACGATCGCCGACGCCAGCAGGAATTGGCCCGCCTTGTCACGAAGCAGCGTGAGGAAATAGTCCGGGGCGAGCGTCATCAGGATAGCGGTCATGGCGATCGGCATCATGACCAGGACAAAACCGGAAAAACGCCCGTGGGCGGTCTTGGTGCGGACCTCGCGTTTCAGGCGGAAACGGTCACGGATGGTGCCGGCGGTTTTTTCCAGGACTTCGGCCAGGTTGCCGCCGGTGCGGCGGTGCAGCACTAGGGAGATGATTAACAGGTCGAGATCGTCGCTCGGCACGCGGTAGCGCAGCCCGGCGAGCGCGTCCTGCAACGGCACGCCGAGATTTTGCTCCTCGAATACCACCGCGAACTCGTACGCCAGCGGGTCCGGCAGTTCCTGGGCGACCATTTTCAGGGCCAGCTCGAACGTGAATCCGGAGCGCAGCCCGTTTACGATCATGTCCAGAGCCTCGGGAAGTTCCTCTTCGAAATCGCGGAGTCGCCTGACACGTTTATAATGCAGATACACATAGGGCAGCACTGCCGGGCCGACGGCCGTGGCAACGCTTATGAAAACCCCGCGAGTCACGAAGTGGGCGATGAGAAAAGCCAACATGCCGAGCGAGCCCATGGCCAGCACCACCGTCCCGGGGTTGGTCCGGGCGCCGGCCTGGACAATGAGCTTCTTAAGGTGATTTCCCAGCGAGAACTTATGAAGCAGCTTTTCCAGCGCCGGGATATTGGAAAGCCTGTCTTCCTGGCGCAGAATCGAGGCGGCCTGAGACGATTGGGTCGACGATTCCGAAAGGTTCTGGAGCCGTTCCTTGATGGCCCGCGATTGCCAGCTCAAGCGATGCTGCAGGATGAGGTAGATCGCGACCGTGGCGCAGAACACCGCCGCAAAAACGAATATGGCTATGGTCAGCAGCATGACGACCCCTCACCTTATGGATTGAAGAGTTCCGGCGACAAATCGACCCCGGAGGCCAGCATCTGCTGCAAGTAGCGCGGGCGGATACCGGTGGGGCGGAATATCCCCATCGTCCTGCCCTCGGGATCGATGCCCTTCTTTTCGAACAGGAAGATTTCCTGCATCGAGATGGTGTCTTGCTCCATGCCGACGATCTCGGAAATACTCGAGATCCGGCGGGAGCCGTCGCTGTAACGACTGATCTGGACGATGATGTTAATGGCCGACGAAACCAACTCGCGTATGGCTTTCTCCGGTATTTCGATACCGGTCAGGAGCATGAGGGTTTCGAGACGAAGCAGGACGTCGCGCGGGCCGTTCGCGTGAATCGTGGTCAGCGAGCCGTCGTGGCCCGTGTTCATCGCCTGAAGCATGTCATAAATCTCCGGCCCGCGCACCTCGCCAATGATAATTCGGTTGGGCCGCATACGGAGGGCGTTTCGAACCAGGTCGCGCTGGGTTACGGTGCCGCGTCCCTCGACGTTCGGCGGCCGCGTTTCGAGGCGGACTACGTGCGGCTGCTGCAATCTGAGCTCGGCGGAATCTTCAATCGTGACAATACGCTCGCCGTCGGGGATATACCCCGACATGATGTTGAGCATCGTGGTCTTGCCCGCGCCGGTTCCTCCCGAGATCAAAACGTTCAGCCGTGCCTTCACGCATCCCTGCAGAAACTGGACCATGGGCATTGATATCGAATCGTTCGAGAGCAGATCGTCCATGCTGAGGACGTCGACCCGGAATCTTCGAATCGAGATCATTGGACCGTCCAGCGAAACCGGCGGTACGATCGCGTTCACGCGGGAGCCGTCGGACAACCGGGCATCGACCATTGGAGAAGATTCGTCCACGCGCCGACCGACCGCCGAGAGAATGCGGTCGATAATCAGCATGACGTGGTTATCGTCTTTGAATTTGGTCTCGGTTAATTCCAGCTTGCCGAAACGCTCGATATAAACCTGATCGTAACCGTTCACCAGAATGTCGGTCACCTCCGGGTCGGACATGTGCTGTTCGATCGGTCCCAGACCGAGGGTTTCGTTCAGAATCTCGTTTATCAGTCGCTCCTTGGCCTCAGGATTGAGGAACACGCCTTCTTCCTTGATAAGTACCTCGGCGGCGTCACGAATCTGCTGGCGCAGCATACCGCGGTCGTGCGAGGCCAGGGCGGTCAACTCCAACCGGTCGATCAGTCGCCGGTGCAAGCGCACTTTCAATTCCTGGAATACGTCGCGGCGCTGCGGGAGGACATCGGTTTTGGGCGCTGCCGGTTCGTCGTGTTTGCTGACCGGAATTCGCGTGACGGTTGAGTTCTGTCTGAACTTAAACATACTTACCGTTCCTTACTCGTTGAGGGGCGGCTGTGGGAGCCCAGACGGCTAACGATTTCAGCCATCTCCATGATACTTTTCGCCACATTGCTGGGCCGCTTCTGCGCGACCAGCGGCGTGCCGGTGTTCAGGGCATCTGAGGTCGCCATGTAGTTATTGGGCAGATTCCAGAATGCTTCGTAGTCGAGCGTGCGGGCCACTTCCTTGGCCTCGATACGGTCCACCTTGCTGACTCGATTGACTACCAGCTTCACTTTATCCGGCGAGTAGCCCATCTCGTGGAAGAGCGAGAGGACCTTTCGCGAGGCGCGCAGCGCCGGAATAGTGGCGACGGTGGTGAGAAGGATGAGGCTGGACAGGTCCAGTGCGACCATTACCCGTGGGTCGAAATTGTGCGGCAAATCAACTACTACGTAGGGATAGACTGTCATGAGCTTCTGCAGCACGGATTGAATCTGTTGCGCAGAAACCTCTTCGGACGCGGCCGGATGAGGCGGTTCCGAGAGTATGAACAGCCCCGACGGATGCGGCGCCATGCAGCTTTGGAGCTTGTCGTCGTCCACCTGGTCGCCGGATTCACAGGCGTCCACAATGCTGTACTTGGGTTCCAGATTAAGCAGGCTGGCGGCGTCGCCATGCTGCAGATTGAGGTCAACCAGCGCGGCTCGTTTCGACGCACTCTGGGCTAGCGCCACGCCCAGGTTGACGGCCAGCGTGGTCACACCTACACCCCCGGTCTTGGAAAAGACGGAAATGAGCGTGCCGGTGTGGCCGCGACCGCCGGAGGCATGCTTGCGCTTCCGGCTGCGCTCCACGGCCTGGTTGAATTCGTGCTGGTTGATCGGCTTGGTCAGGAACTCCTGCACTCCCGAACGCATCGCGGCAATGATAAGCTCAGGCGATTTGTTTGTTGACGTCACGAATATTGAGAGGTCGGGGAACTCCACACGCGTCTTCTCGATCCGATTAAGCGTGGCCGTGAAGTCGGACCTGGTGTTGAGCTCGACCACCAATATATCGAGCGTCTGCTGCCGCAACGCCTCGTTCCAGGCATCGGGGCTGAGCTCGGCGCTGGCGAGCTGTACATCAGGCAGCGCTTCAAACTGGCTGGCGGTATCCTCACCGCCGTTGACGATCAAAACAGACAGCAGGTCTGACATCGATTCCTCGTGCGATTCTACTCCACTAAGCGAGCTGTAAATAGGAAGCCTTCCGGGCATTCGGGACATGGGTTGCCCGACGAGGCGTAGCGAATAAACCGGGCCGTAACCGGCATCGAGCTCCCGCTCTCGGGCGGCGCCTCGATAAACAGGTAGCCGATCTTGGTCACGACCGTATACTTCTCTGATCCTCCGGTGCTGCTGGTGATGACCCCTGCGGTAGGATCGTACATGGCAACTTTTATGAGCCGTGGACTGACACTGTAAGCCGAATTCTCGATCGTGCCGGTAGCGGCGTTATAGTAAGCGTCCGGATCCATCGCGTGGAGCTCGCTCCAGCCCTGCCGTGTCGGTCCCACCATATTGCCCATCTCGAACTCCATGGTGTCGCCGATCGCTACCAGATACGGTTCGCAATCATAAATGTAGGTGCGATAGCAGTCGGCGCCGGAACAGTCCGGGCCGCCCCGGTTGACCGGTCCGAATCGAATCGGCTGATACCAGCCCATCTTCGGCGTGGAGCCGCCGGCGTCATATTTGAGTGTTATGACTGTGCCGACATCGTTCGGCACACGGTAGCCGGTGACATCGGGATCGTAGTATTCACCGGGATCCCAGATGCTGTCATTGTCGACATCGTCCCACTTGTCCGGAAACATCCACGGCTTAAGGCAGGTGGTGCTGCCTACGGGGGTTATCTCGGCAGAGGCCACGGCGTGCACGTTTCCCCGGTTGCTGTGATCCGGCGAGAGTACCCGCATAAAGTAGAGACGCACCGGATCGGCAGTAGCCTCGGTGCGATGCGTCTGCACCCGGACACGGCTTCCTCCGGGGAAACTGACATCATCCTCCGTGATGATAACCGGCTGCTGGGTGGTCTGAATCGCGCGATTCCTGCCGGCCATGTCGATTGCGGCGTTGACCGCGGCGGAGGCGTCGCCGTAGGTGATGCCATACTCAATCGCGGCGGCCAGCGCGGCGGCGTCGGCGGCGTTCTGTAACTGGTTCTTGGCGAGCTGAATCAGCGACATATCAATAGCAAGCACCGCGAAGGCAAAGAGGGCCACCATGGAGACGGGGCCCCG
>JBFMGC010000058.1 GCA_040752815.1 Candidatus Zixiibacteriota bacterium | reverse complement strand
TGATCGTAATTGATCTCGTCGAAGATTTCATTTCTCTCTGTTTGCAACAGAATGATACGCCGGTGTACGAGGCCAGGTATCCATCGTTCTTCGAGCACTACTACCGATTTTGGTGTTCTCGCGACCGTCCGCGCGTAGACTCAGATGCTCGTGAACTGCGTCTGCGGGCAGCCCGAGTGAGACGCGCAATCGATCTATGCGCGTCGCGTTTGCGTCGGTGGGACCTTTCCCCGCAGGGATTGACGGTTATCCTTTTCGTAGGGCGGAATACATCGAACGGGCACGCCTTTCTAAATGGGGACAAATGGGTGGTGTGGATACCTGTCGAGACCTACTCCACCGATCTGCTAGCGAAAGTATTTGTGACTCACGAAGTAGTCCACGCACTGCATTACCGCGGAAGCCCCGGATTCTATTTTAATGACAAGCAGGAGAAGGAGCGGTTGAGCCGCCAGCTCATCACCGAGGGTGTGGCCACGTTCTTGACAACCGTTATTCTCGATTGTTCGGATCAGGAGGCGCTTTGGGGAGACTTCCTCACCCAGCATCAGTACGACACCTGGCCGATCGAATGCCGGAAGCGTGCACTCGAGTTTGCCAAATCATGTTACGAGCATTTCTCCGAAAGTAGCTACGATTCTTCGTTTTTTAGAATTCTCGATCCTAAGAAAATCGTCGCAGATCGCTGCGCGTATCTCCTGGGGCTCGACATTGTGCGCGATGTCTCGCGCAAAGAAAACATCGCTCCGCTGGAGCTGCTTAAACTTGGTCGGGAGGACTTTGAGTGCCGAGTGTTGCGTGAGCTGGAATCACAATCGTGATTGACGTGCGAATTAACCATCGATTGTAGGTCGGGATGCTTGTCAGCCCGACATGCGTCCGCAAATCGTGGGATCCCCAATCAGATCAATAGCTGCTTCTCGGCCAGCTCGCGGTAGAGCGGACAGCGGGCGGTGAGCTCGTCGTGCCTGCCCTGGTCAACGATCCTGCCATTGTCCAGAGCGACGATCCGGTCGGCGTTCTGGACCGTGGCTAGGCGATGGGCTATCATGACCGCGGTGCGGCCCACAAGGAATTTCGCGAGCGAATCCTGAATCAGTTGCTCGGAAACAGAGTCAAGCGCCGATGTCGCCTCATCCAGGATAAGGACGCGGGGGTTCTTCAAGATCGCGCGCGCTAAACACAGACGCTGTTTCTCGCCGCCGGAGACCGTGACGCCGCGTTCTCCAATCTCAGACTGGTAGCCCTCGGGCAGCGCCATGATAAACTCATGGATATTAGCCACGCGTGCGGCCTGCTCGATTATCTCACGCGATGCTTTAGGGCGTCCGTAGGCGATATTATCGAGAATGCTCCCCTTGAACAGGAGCGGATCCTGGTCCACGAGGGCAATCTGGTCGCGAAGGAACCCAAGCGCGAGGCGCCTCATGTCTACACCGTCAAGGGTCACGTGGCCACTATCGGGGTCGAAAAAGCGCATCAGGAGGTTGGCCAGGGTCGTCTTGCCTGATCCCGATGGCCCCACGAGCGCGACCTTTTCTCCGGAGTGAATTCGCAACGACAGGTCGGGAATGCGAAACGCAGAGTCATCATAGGCAAACGAAACATTGCGGAACTCGATCTCCCCGCGCAGTTCACTAAGTATGACCGGGTGGGAGTCTTCGATTACGGCCGGGGGCACGTCAAGATATTCAAACACGCGGTCGACCGAGGCCATCGCTGTCTGTATCTGCAGCGCCGACTCTGCCAGGCCGCGAATCGGCGAATACAGAAACGTCAGTAGGATGTAAAAGGCCATTAGCTCGCCCAGCTTCATGCTGCCGATCGCTACGAGATAAACCCCCCAGCCAAGCACAGCGATCGGTCCGACCATGTTGACAAAATTCACTACATTGACGGCGAGCGAGTTCATCCAGCTGTTGGTGACGAGAGTCTGCGTCAGGTCCTCTAATATGGCGTCCGTCTTTTCCTTCTCGCGGTTCTCCTGTCCGAACGCCTTGACGGTCTTGATGGAAAGCAGTGTTTCCTGGAACCGGGCCGATAGAGCGGCGACCGTTCGTTGAATCGTCATCGACAAGCGGTTCAGTCTGATCCCGTAAAACTTCGTGAAGTAGAGGGTGAGCGGCACCGGTATCACTGCGACCAGTGTAAGCATCCAGTTCGTGGTCAGCAGATACGCCAGAATGGCCACGAGCATCAGCACATTGGTGATGAACACGAGACTCGTGGATGCAAGCAGCTCCTGAATCCGGCTGACATCGGACAACAGCCGCGACATGATCTCGCCGGTCTGATGTTCCTGGTGAAATTTGAGGGAGAGCCGCTCGAGGTGACCGAACAGTTGAGAGCGCATATCACGAATGATGCGCGCGCCTACGTAACCTGCGAGGTAGTCGCGCAGCCAGGAAAAGAACACATCGGCGAGGAAGACCGCGACAAGAAACAGGCTGAACAGAACCACCGGCTGGAGCGTGACACCAGTAATGCGCGAGGCGATTAGATTGGGAATGAGCGCATCGATCATGTACTGGATGGCAATGGGCAGGGCGATGATCAAACCCGCCAGAATGCACATGACCAGGAACATGAGCACTTGGAGGTGCCAGTACGGCCGCAGGTAGAACCAGAGGCGTCTAATCTTGGGCAGGATGGACGTCATGGTCGAGACTCGCCTCACACCGCCATTCTACCGTGCGGGGACACGCGGGCGCAAGTCACGTGGGGCCTCTGACGGAGTTCTGTTATGACGGGCAATCAGGAGTGACCTGCCCCTCCAGCGGCTCAGGATTCTGCTTATCATCGAACCGCGCCAATACCTCGGCGATATACGGCTCATCCTCGGGCGGCTTGATACCCTCTTCCATCTCGAGCCGATAGGTACAGTAAGGGTTATTGGCGCGCTCCCCGGTCTGGGAGAACGACGTGGTCGTGCAGCCGCCCCGGCAGAGCGGCAGGTAGCGGCAATCACGGCAAGGCCCGCCGGCCGATCTCCGGGTGAACTGGCGATTGTAAGCGAACCCGGCGGGGTTGTTCCAGATAGCGGTAAACGACGAATCGCGGATATTCCCCTCGACGAACTCCTCCGGCATGGACAGGCAGCCCTTGACCGCACCGTTGGATTCGATACCGGCGACCCGTACTCCGGCGTAGCAGCCGAGATATATGCCGCCATTAAGCAGCTCGGTTCCTTTGCAGCCGTAGTAGCCGATGTTCTCGCCCGGGTCGATCCGGATGCCGTCGCGGCCGCGGAACTCGATCAGTTTGTCGACCAGCCGGGAGTAGTTGGGCAGCGAGAGAACCAGATCACTCAGGCAGCGCATGCGGCCGGTGGTGGTGGTCATCTGGATGCGCCAGTTCCGAACGCCGCGGTCGATCAGGATCTCTCTCATCTCGTCGAGCTCGCCGATATTGATATTGGAAACCTGGGAGACGGCGTCGAAATACATGTTGCGCTCGCGGAAGAGGTCGAACGCTTTCATCACTCGCGCGTAGCTGTCGTCGCGCTGGCGGATATAGTTGTGGGTCTTCTCGACACCGTCGAAGCTGACGCCGACCTTGTCCAGGCCGACCTCGACCATGTCGTCCGCGATCATGGGCGTTACCGCGAAGGCGTTGGTGATCATGTAGGTGCGAATCCGGTTCTGTTTGGAGCGACGGGCCAGCTCGCGCCAGTCGTCGCGCAGAAGCGGCTCGCCGCCGGAGAGGGCCAGGTGTTCGCAGTCGAGCCCCCCGAGCTCATCGATAAGGGCGAGCGCCTCCGCGGTGGTCAGCTCATCAGGACGTATTTTGCCGGCCGACGTTCCGCAGTGGATGCAGCGCATGTTGCAGGCAAAGGTGATTTCCCACACGACATAACTGGGGTAGAAACGTATCTCGCTCATACTTGTTTATCCGCCTTCTCCGTGGATTGACGTGATTGCCGGAAGCGCGACTGCGCGATCAGGTCGAGCATCGGCTCCAGATTGAACCGCCAGCTTTCGCACTGCTGCTCGGCGGTGATATCGCGGTCAAGGCGCCGCGACGGGCAGCCGCCCATGCAGAGCGGCAGCACCCGGCACTCGCGGCACCGTTTGTTGCTGAAGGGATCGAAGGTAAAGAGGCGCAGGAACTCGGGATGACGGTAATCCGCATCCTGGGTGAGATTGCCGCAGGCGTGCGCCTTGTCGCCGACATAGTTGAAACACCGGTACAAATCCCCGTCGGGATCGACCACATAGGCGCTGATCAACTGCGCCATACAGGCAGCAGTGGTCGGCGAGGGGAGCTTCTCGACACGGAAACCACGTTCGAGGAGCATCGAGTAGTATTCGGTCTCGACCGTGGAGAAACCCGCAGTATCGTAACAGCTTTCGCTGATATTGGAGCAGACCGTAGTGGCCGGCTCCATCAGGGCAAAATGTACGCTCAGTTTGTCGCGAAGGCCGGCAGCTTCGAGTTCGTCGAGGAGCTGCCCGACCGTGTCGCGCGAGTATTCCTTGTCGACATTGACCCTGATGCCGATCGTCATCTTTGTGGCCGCGTAGAGCAGGTTTTGTATGATGATATCGAACGACGGTCGGCCGTTGACCAGCGGGCGTTTGCGATCGTGGATCGTCGATGGGCCGTCGAGAGTCACCTGAGCGCCATACACTTTGAGTTCGCGCAGACGATCTACGGTCGGCCTGTCGAGACCGTAGCCGTTCGTGATAATCATCGATGAGTATCTGAAGCCGTGTTGTTCTTCGAGCGCCAGAACGCGTTTGGTGAGAGCCTCGATAATGTCCATCCCCAGCAGCGGCTCGCCGCCGTACCAACTGATTGACAGCTCCTTCAGACCTTTGGCCTGGCGTTCGATAAAGCCGATCGTGGCGTCAATGGTCGCCGCAGACATGCGCCCTTTGCGGCTGCTCTCGTAACAGTACGTGCAGGCCATGTTGCAGGCCAGCGTCGGTGCAATTACCAAGCCGAGCGAGGAATGGTCGAACCGGGCGCGCTGGGATTCGAATTGGATCATATCCAGCTCCGGCAGATCGGCTGAATGGACGAACTGGCCGTACTGCAACTGCTGCAGCAGTTGTTGTTCCTCGGCACTCAGCCGGTCCGTCTGCTGGTCGCTGATCTTCTGCATCAGCGCCTGGAGGACCACATAGTTCTCACCGGTGAGCAGCGCCACCGCGCCTGAACGGGCATTGTAGGCCAGGTAGTAACCGTCGCGCCACGGACCAAAATAGTTGTATCGGGACAGAGTCGGCATAATATGAGTGTCTGCGAATCCTCACGAACGGGGAAGGCGGCGGGGCCGCCTCCCCATCCGTGATCGAATCTCTAAGATGGGTAAATGTTTGTCACCTATCTCAGATCGGGTCCGGATCGATGCCGTAGAGCGGCACGATCTTGCCGCAGAAAGTGGTGCACTTGGTGCTGCACACCGGCGGCTTGACCGAGTTCGGTTCAATCAAGAAGATCATCAAGCAACCTCCTTATGTGGGTTCGGCCCTTGTGGGCGGTTATCGGGTCGCGAACGGCGCCTATACTGAATTCCGGAGCCGAATCACGCCCGTCTAAGGGGACAACAGTCGAGTAACTTGCTTACGGGCGGTATTTCCGAGTGATACGTCTCCAAATACAGGGGGGAACGGGACAGCCGTTCCCCCACTCATGCAAACGATCCCAGTTGCTTCGAACTCGGTGACCGCCACCTAAACCGTGGTCGTGTCGATACCGTACAGTGGGTAGACGCGGCCGCAGAACGCTGAGCACTTGGTGCTGCAGACCGGCGGTTTAACCGAATTCGGGTCGATTAAGAAGATCATCAAGAAACCTCCTTATAAGGGATTAGGCCCCGCGGGGCGGTTAACCGGTTCAAGTCGGACTTGCCGGCTCGATCCAGCAAGGAGTTCTATACCGGGAAGCGAATGAGATTCGTACGGAGGCGATGGTTGATTGGGGGCAATCAGGGCAAGAACGCTCGGGTTTAGACGCGAGCTTGTATTACGAGACTCTGGGGAGTTCCACATCACGAGCGTCGATCTCTCCAACTCGGCCGGACAGGTTACCCCGTCCGGGATGACTAACACCACATCGAGATTCGTCACGGGCCATCCCACGCGCGGCCCAACTGTACTTTATCAGCGCTGTCGTCCGGCCCGGCCTTATACGGCCTAACCGGTACGACCTTGTGCGCAAGGTACCATGGGGGGAGGGTTCTGTCAAGCGGAGATTGCTCTTCCAGGGAGTTGTGTGGCTGGTCGCAAGTGTGCGAGCGCCAGACCGTGCGTGGCGCATGCCATCGCCGACCTCGACCCGGAGCTCAGCTTACTCCCGTGCGCGGCAGACGTCCTCGTCCGCCACGGCCCAGCGCGCCACGGCGGGGTCGATACCTCTTGATTTGGCACCCTCCTCTTGCCTGACGACGGCAAACCAGTTACTTTGGTAACCTATCAGAACGAAAAAGACGATGTCGGTTGAAATGACTAAACAGCATAACATCATACCATACAGGGAGTAACCCATGCGCAGGCCTACCATGTATGTGACCGTGCTGGCTATTCTGGCAGCCCTGCCGGTATCGCACGCCGTCGCACAGAACATCGACGCCCGGGAGTACCGACTGGACAACGGGATGCAGGTCCTGATGGTGGAGCGCCACGACGCTCCCACTATCATGGCCTCGATTCTCGCCCGGGTCGGTTCGGCCAACGAAACCACCGGAATCACCGGGATATCCCACCTCTTTGAACACATGATGTTCAAAGGGACCGAGACTATCGGCACCAAGGACATAAAACGCGACCACGAGATCATGAACCAGCTTGACTCGCTCCGGGTGCTGATGCGGGCCGAGGAGCGGATCATGCGCGAGAAGCTGCGCCGCGGTGAGATCAATGACATGCTCGCTGCGGAACCCCGTACCCCCCGTTACAAAGAGCTCGAGGCTGTTTTCGATAGCCTCATACTGCAAGAGCGGGAGCTGATTATCAAGGATCAATTGGATGAGCTGTATACGAAAAACGGCGGCGCCTTCCTGAACGCCTTTACATCCGAGGATTTCACCGGCTATTTTGTCCGCCTGCCCAAGAACAAGATCGAGCTGTTCATGTGGCTTGAGTCGGATCGCTTCCGCATGCCGATCTTCCGCGAATTCTACTCGGAGCGGGATGTGGTGCGCGAGGAACGTCGCCTGGGACTGGAATCGACCCCGACCGGTCTGATCGAGGAAGATTTTCAGGCGATGTTCTGGAAGTCATCGTCGTATCGGTGGGATGTCCTGGGCTGGGCCTCGGATCTTGAGAATATCACCCGCGAGCAGGCAGACAATTACTATGCCACCTATTACGCCCCGAACAACCTGATTATGTTACTGGTGGGTGATCTGAACCCGGATGAAATGATCGGCATGGTCAAAGACTACTTCGGCGATATCCCCCGCGGCGTGTCCGCTCCCCCCGACGTGGTCACGCTGGAAGAAAGGCAGTATGGCGAAAAGCGGCTGATTGCGGAAGCCGAATGTAGTCCGACCGCCAAGATCTGGTACCACACGGTCGCGTGGAAACATGCCGACAGTTATCCGCTCGAGGTACTGGCCGGAATAATGAATGACAAAACGGGACGCCTTTTCAAGAAACTGGTGGAGGAGAAGGGTATCGCCAAAAGCTCCGGCGGGGGCGGGCCGCGTATGTTCGGCGGCAGCGACCTGGCGGTAAACGCGATCCAGGACTCCCGCAAGTATGCCGGCGCGTTCCGAATCAGTGCCGAGGGTATCTCGGGTGTCAAGGCCGAGCAGCTGGAGCAGGCCATCTACGAGGTAATCGAAGACCTCAAGACCAACCCGGTGCCGCCCGAGGAGCTGCAGAAGGTCAAGAACCAGCTGCGCGTGCAGCTTATCCGCTCGATGGATCTGATGTCCGGGATCGGGATTCTCTTTCAGTTGGGCGGAAACGCCGCCCTCGGCGACTGGACCGAGGTTAACAACAACCCGAACAAGTGCGACCTGGTGACCGCCGAGGACATTCAGCGCGTGGCCAACACTTACTTCGCCAGTGATCAGAAGAGCGTGCTCATAATCAACTCCAAAACGAGCCCCACGGACGAAGGCGGCGCCGAGGCGGAGGATCCGCAGTTTGCCCAGGCGGTGCAGATGATCAAGTCGGTTAAGGACCCGGCCCGGCTGGAGCAAATGATCGGTATGTTCTCCATGCAGGTGGATCAGGTCACCGATCCCCAGCAGAAAGCTCAGATGGACAAGCTGCTGAAAATCGCCAACGATCACCTCAAAGAACTGAAAACGGCCGGCGGCAAGTAAGGCCGACGCCAGAGGAGTAATGACCATGATGAGTACAGTTTATTCTCCGAGACTGAGGGCGATGGCGCTGGTGTCGGGATTGATAGTCGCGGCGCTGTGCTGTGCCCCAACCGGGTTGGCGGGCGCCAAAGTCGATCATCCTGATAAACTGCAGTTCAAGGCCCTCGATTACCAGCCGCCGCGCCCCGATGCGTATCGGCAGACTCTGAAATGCGGCGCGGTTGCCTATATCGCGGAAAACCGTGAGGTGCCGACTTTTGAGATGACTGTCCTGATCCGCACCGGCTCGGTCTATGAACCGGTGGAAAAGGCCGGCCTGGCCAACCTGGCCGGTTACCTGATGCGCAATGGAGGTGTCAAGGGGATGTCGGCCGCACAGGTGGATGATCGCTTGGGCTATTTGGCCGGGGAAATCTCGGTCAACATCTATGGTACCCAGGGATCGGCAACCCTGTTCTGCCTCTCGAAGGACATCGATGAAGGCCTGAAACTGTTGGGTCTGATTCTGAAGTCGCCCGAATTCGACCAGGCGGCTATGGACAGATATCGCACCGATGTCCTCTCGGAGCTTGAGCAGCGCAACGCCTCCACGCAGGCAATTGAGTCGCGCGAGTGGAATTTCGTGATGTACGGCGATCACCCCTGCACCACCCCGTTTCGGCTGACCTCGAATTCGGTCAATTCGATCACCCGTGAGGATCTGATCGCTTTTCACCAGAAGTACTTCTTCCCCGGCAACTTTGTCCTGGCGGTGGCGGGCGACTTTAAGAAGAAAGACATCGTGGCCAAGCTGGACAAGCTGTTCGCGGGGTGGCCGAACCAGAAACTCGACCTGCCGGTTCTGGCCGACCAAATCCCCGATCCGAAACCGGGCGTGTACATGGTGAAGAAAGAGGACGTCAACCAGTCTCGAATTGCAGTCGGACATATCGGAGTCAAGCGGGACATTCCCGACCAATATGCCCTGATGGTCATGAACGATATTCTCGGCGGCGGCGGGTTTACGTCGCGAATAGTCCGCCGCGTCCGTTCCGATGAAGGCCTGGCGTACAATGCGGGCAGCTCGTTCGAGCGTCCGGTGCTCTACCCCGGCACGTTTCGCGCCTGGTTCCAGACCAAGCACGCCACCGCCGCGTTCGGCACGAGGCTGATTCTCGATGAAATCGAGCGCATTCGGACCGAGAAGTGCGAGACGGAGATTGTGGAGAACTCCAAAGCCAGCTTCATTAGCGACCTGGTCAACCCGTTCAGCTCCAAGAAGAGCACGGTCAATACCTTCGCCTCCGACGATTACACCGACCGGCCGGACGATTACTGGCAGAATTACACGAAGAATTTGCAGGCGGTCTCGCCCGACGATGTGCTCGCTGTGGCGCAGAAGTATCTTCACCCAGAGAAGCTTCTGTTCTTGGTCGTGGGCGATCCGGACGCAGTCCAGCAGGGATCGGACAAACACCCGGAGCGGTTTGCCGATTTCGGTGAGATCACGATAATCCCAATGCGCGATCCGATGACGCTGGAGAGCAGATAGAGTCAGGGGCCGTATAGGAATGGTTACGTCGGGTCTCGATCCCGGCCCCGTCCCGTGTTACGGGGCTGGGTCGGGCGGCCGAAGGTCCGCCAACGGCGGATGACTTTATGCTCTCGATTCGGGCTGCGCTCCGCTCGTCAGTTCACACCCCTTTTGCTCCGCTCAATGGGCAAGGCAAAAGGGGCAGGAACTGACGCAACTACTCGATAATCGGGCATTGTTGGTCGGGACCGCAAGGGTCCCGACCTACGAAACGTTGGCCGTATCGACATCCATCACTTGCCAATAGTTGTTGACCTCACCTGCGACCGTAAGTAAGGTCACCTGTTACTTTGTCCGCCATTGGAGTTGGTAAGAACAGGGACGATAGCAATATGGTAGATTTCGACTGGCCGCTGCCGCTGCGCTTCCTGTTGGCACTGGGACTGGCTTTCCTGGTCGGACTCGAGCGGGAAAGCTCAGCCCTTATCTCCAAGGGTCGAGTGTTCGCCGGCGTGCGCACCTACGCGCTGATCGGCACGTTTGGGTTCGGTTGCGCGCTACTGCGGGAGACTGTCCCGTTGATGTTGCCGATCGGCATGGTGGCGCTTGGTTCGCTGGCGGTGGTGGGCTACCTGGCCAAACTCAGGGAGGGACATGTCGGCTGGACCAGTGAGGTGGCGGCGATCATTACGTTTGTTATGGGCGCGCTCTGTCTTATGGCCGATATCTGGGTGCCGATGGCGATTGGGATAATCACCACGCTGCTGCTATCCGAGAAGGCCAAAATCGAGAAGTTTGTCGAGAACCTGGACAAGACCGAATTCCACGCCGTAGTCCGGTTTCTGATTGTCTCTGTCATCATCCTGCCCGCTCTGCCCGATCAGGGATATACCGAGTTCAACCTGAATCCGCACCACACCTGGCGTGTGGTGGTGCTGGTGTCATCGATCGGTTTTGCCGGTTATTTTCTGGCCAAGCGCCTCGGCGACCGCCTCGGTCTTTGGATGTCCGGCCTGCTGGGTGGTATCGTGTCAAGTACGGCGGTCAGTATCGCCGCGGGGCGTATCGCGGCCCGCTCGCCTGAGCGCGGTCGGCATGCCCTGCAGGCATCAATAATCGCCAGCAGCGTCATGTACTTGCGCGTGCTGGTGCTGGTGTGGATTTTACAGCCCGGCTTTGCCGGCCACATCTGGCCGAAGCTGCTTATCCTGGCGGCAATTGGCGCCGGGGTCTTCTTTACAGTGAGGTCCGACCATGGCGCCGCGCCGCGCGAGAGTGTCGAGCCGCTGCGCAACCCGTTCGAAATTCGCCCTGCGCTGCTTTTTGCCACGCTATACGTGCTGCTTTCAGTCGTGACGGTGATGGTCACCCGATTCTACGGAAACGCCGGACTAATTGCGCTGGCCGGATTGGTCGGTGTGACCGATATCGACCCGTTTATCCTGTCCCTGGTCAGCCAGTCTGCGGATTTCCAGAGGCTGTTGTTTTCCGCAATACTCGTTTCGATGATGAGCAACACTCTGGTGAAGGGGTTCTATTTCGGTTTCGTCGCCAGACAGACGCGGGCGGCAGCGCTCTGGCGCTACGGCCTCTGGGCGGCGCTGCATGTGCCGGTGATTCTAATCGGCTGATGCCGGGCAGAAAGATTCGCGCCAAGCCGTGGGTCGCAGACAGCGTTCGAAATCAACGCATCACGTGTAGAAGTTGTACTGACATCGCTTTACTGCATACCCGGCCTGGGCGCGAGCCCGGCGATCTTCTCGCGTCTGAAGCTTAACCACGCTGAGATCAGGGCTGTCAAGTGCCCGACACCGCAAGCGCAGGAAAGCATCGCCAAGTATGCATCGCTTCTGGCAACCCAAATCGACTGGAGCCGGCCACCGATTCTGCTGGGACATTCGTTCGGTGGGATACTGGCGATTGAGATCGCCGCTCAACGGCCGGTCGGTAAACTGATTCTCGTTTCGAGCGTCAAGCATCGCCGGGAACTGCCCTGGTACGGGCGGGCGATCGGCAGTTTGAGGTTGCACCGCCTGGCGCCGCTGTCGCTTCAGGAGCGCTCGCTGAAGTTGAGTGAGTACCTGAACGGGATAGAGACAGAAGATGAATTGGATATGCTCCGCTCGATGCTGGCCGAACGAGATATCGGCCTGCTGAAATGGTCAATCGAACAGGTGCTGACATGGCGGGGGCAGGACATTCCTCAAGATGTCGTTCAAATTCACGGCACGGCCGACCGCCTGATTCCGGCCCGATTTGTCAAGCCGGATATCTGGGTCGAGGGCGGCACGCATTTCATGATTGTCAGCCGGGCGCCGGAAATCAGTCGGTTGCTCGATCAAATTGTCCTCGCAGTTTAGTATTGACATCATTGGGCCGCCGCCGCCATTGTGGGTGCGTAAACCCACCCAAACAGGAAAGGGATGAGGCGTGGATGCACACGAAACAAACACTCAGCCGACCGGTGTGGAGGTCTCACCGAGTGTCGACGCGTTGAAGCTGCAGATGGCCATGCAGCAGCTTCGGGACAACCAGAACCTGGGCATGGCGGTTTTCGGCGGATCTTTGGCCGCAATTGTCGGGGCGGTGCTATGGGCGGTCGTGACCGCAGTCACCCAGTGGCAAATCGGTTTCATGGCGATCGGAGTCGGCTTTCTGGTCGGCTTGGCGGTCCGGAAGATGGGTCAGGGGGTCACCACGGCTTTCGGCGTAGTGGGCGCGGTGCTGTCACTGGCGGGATGCCTCGTGGGCAACTACCTGGCCAACTGCGCTTTCATTGCCGCCTCGGAGAACATGGGCATTTTCGACGTAATCGGCCGGATTGATTTCGCGACTGCTGTCGAACTGATGACGGCTACGTTTCATCCGATGGACGTGCTTTTCTACGGGCTGGCCCTGTACTATGGCTACAAATTCTCGTTCCGCGTGGTCACCGAGGAAGAGCTGGCAACGATGATGAAGGCGTAGTGATCGCAGGGTGGAGTGTGACCGACGGTGGGCCGCTCTGCCATTCGGTCATCTGTGAGACGGAGGTTCCCTGCGGGCAGGTTCGTGCGTAGTGGAGCCTGCCCCCGACTTTAGATGCTGTCTCAATAGTCGAAAAGCGTTGCGGCAGGTCCTTGTCCCGGCCCGATGAAAGAGGGACGGGAGTGAGACCTGCCGCCGCAAGATGTTTGACCGTAACGGCGTCAGGTCTCACTCCGACCCCGACCCGCGTGGCGAGTCGGGGCACGACCTGTCGCAGCATTCTGGATCCTGGCGCACCGAAAGGTACGCCAGGCACTGATCTATCGTTGATTAGGCCCGTATGGAGCAGAATCCGCCAGCGCGGGTGGTTCGGCCATCTGGTCCACGGTCACCGGTGGTTCAGGCGGCGGCTGCAGCTTTCGGCTTGTAGATGGCCGCGAATATCATCCCGGCGATGATCATCATGATCGGGTAGCCGATTATCCAGCCGACTATCCACGATCCCGGGAAAGGGTACACCGCATACTCGACCAGTGAGGTCGGCCAGGCAAACGCCACGGCAATGTAAAGGCCGTAGCGAAAGCCCTCGGCGATCCCCTTGTTCTCGTACCCTTTGATGAAAATGAAGCAGAAGCCGAACGCCATCACAAGATAGCCCAGTATCATCCAGATCATGTAGGCGTACATCTCGGCCTCGGGCCGCAGCAGGTGCAGGTGGGGCGAATAGAGATTCTCCATTATCAGGCCGTGGAAGACAAACTCGGCCAGGAAGATGTAGACGAAAACGGCGAGACTGCCAACCACGTACTTACCGGTATTCATAACAATACCTCCAGTTAGGGTTCCGTTGTCATCTCACAGATCGTCGTGCGAATGAGGTTATAAGGACCGGTGATATCTCTCTTGCAACAAAAAACTGTGGTCCCGATAGGCTTGCGCCGCTTGGAACCGGGTGGTATTCTAAACGTACGTGGTTTAGGACGAGGATTGTTCGATGGTCACGTTTCTGCTCTGGATGATATTGGCAATTCTGAGCCTGCCGCTGGCGCTGTTGGTGCTCGTGCTCTTCCCGCTGATATGGCTAATCCTGCTCCCGTTTCGCCTGCTGGGCATTGCGGTCGAGGGAGTCGTGGAGCTGTTTCGAGCGATCATCATGCTGCCGGCCCGGCTTCTCGGCGGCCCGCGCCCACGACCATAAAGTCCCCCGTTTGACAGCCCCAGGGGATCAAATTATACTCGTGGGACGTTTGACCTTGTAGTAATGGTAGGGCAGGACCCCCGTGGTCCTGCCGGTTGGTCGCACCAAAAGGTTGCAGGAGCGCAGGGCTCCTGCCCTACGAAATATTGAAATCGATCTGGAATTGAGATGACACGATCCAAAGTAGCTGTCGTTAAAACCAACGCCGAACAGGTCGTCGGGGATTACCGTCGCCTGCTCGAACTGATCGACTACAAGTCCATCCTGGACTTCAATAGAGACACGATCCTGAAACTCAACCTCTCCTGGACCAAGTACTTCCCAGCCTGTTCGTCGCAGCCCTGGCAAGTCGAAGGGGTTGTCAGGACTCTGTTAGAAGATGGGTTTCCCAGGGAGCGACTCTTTCCTGTCGAGAACAAGACTGTGGTTACCAACCCGGTCGAGGGAGCGGAAAACAACCTCTGGATGCCGGTGTTGCGTCAGCACGGTCTCCGGTTCACGCCGCTGCCGGATGTCGAGTGGACTGTTTACCGATTCAAGGAAAAGCTGCTCAAGCTCGACCAGATCTTTCCCGAGGGGATCGAGATTCCAAAGATGTACGTCGGCAAGCAGATTATTCATCTGCCCACGGTCAAAACCCACGGCCATTCGACCACCACCGGGGCGATCAAGAACGCGTTCGGCGGCCTGCTCAAAGAGGTGCGCCATTACGCTCACAAGTACATTCATGAGGTTCTGGTTGACCTGATGATCATGCAGCGCGAGCTGCACCCCCGCATATTGGCCGTCATGGACGGGACAGTCGCGGGCGACGGGGCCGGGCCGCGGACCATGACTCCTCACGGCAAGAATCTCATCCTGGCCTCGTGCGACTCGGTGGCGATTGATTCGGTGGCCGCGAAACTGATGGGGTTCGATCCGATTAGTATCCCGTACCTGCGCATGTGTCACGAGCGCGGGCTGGGGGTGGCTGACTTGCGAGAGATCGAAATTGTTGGCGAAGACATCTCCGAGATCAACTTCCACTTCAAAGTGAAGAAGTCATTCGTGATTTGGGGCGACCAGATGCTGCGGAAGGGGCCGCTTCGGTTCCTCGAGCGCATAGCGCTGCACTCGCCTCTAGTCGTCTGGGCGCCGGCGGCGAGCAACTTCTATCACGACCTGCTCTGGTACCCGACTGTAGGCAAATCCATCATCCGCCGCTTTGCCCGCACCGAATGGGGGCAGTTGTTCGAGCAGTACAAGTCCGGCCGAAACCTGCAGTACAGTTCAGACCTTCAGGTCCAAAAAAAATAAACCCGTCACGCTTTGACATGACGGGTTTTGGTCATTGGTGGGCTGTCAGTTCGCTCAGTTGGGTCCGCCGATGTCGTTGTTCGTGCCCGGCGTTTCCGGTGTCCACGGGCAGAACTCCCGCCACACGCCCATGAAGGGCATCGAAAGAGAACTGGGGTCGGGCGCATTGAAGTCGCCGAACTCACCGAACATCGCACCCCCACGGTTGTCGCCGAAGGCAAAGTGGAAATTACCCCGGAACCAGCCGTGGCCCGAGCCGCACAGTGGACACATGCGGGGGTCATCGTACCACCAGTGTCCCTTAAACTCGGCGATAATGACCGTCAGCATATACCCCGACACCCACCCGGAATACTCGCGGGTGCCGTCGTTGTTGGTCCAGAACTGCCCGGTGATAATACCCTCCGGTTCGCCGCGATAGTTGAGCCAAAGTCCCTCGATGCGGCCGCTGGCGCCGGTGTTGTCATCCTTGATCCACCTGCCCTCGAGGAATCCGCCGGGACAGCGATCTGGCCAAATCCGGCGGGCATGAACCGCGACTGCATTACCCTGCGGCAACGTCAGAAACGTATCCAGCTTGACCAGTTGATGGAAGTCAAACCGCAGTTCGATCGGCGTGGTGGAAAAGGTCAGCCAGGGTGCCACGATGTAGGTGATATCGCGGCGCAGGAAGACCAGGAAGCAGATACCGTCGTAATCGACCGCGGTCTCGGATACCCATGCAGCCATCGCAGGCTCGTCCTCCATCACGATCGAATCCTGGCCCGGCTCGAAATTGATCGTCCGGCGCGGTTGCACCACGGCCACTCCGTTGACCCAAAGCCGCCCGGACCAGTCGGTCACCGGCATTCCCGGAAGCACCGAGTTGGTCAACTGGCCCCAGAGGAAAGTCACCGCGTACACGTCGCTGTTCTTGATTACGTCGAACGGGGGCCAGGCGACCCAGTTCGGATCCCCGGCCGGGGCCATTTCCAGGTTGGTGGGGGTGTTGGTTTCCAATAGTGCCGTGATCTCACCGGGCGTCTCGCCGCCGATAGGTCCCGCTTTTTCGGTTGGCGCCGGCTCTGTGGACTGCTCGCTGCAGCCGAGCGTCAGCAGCAGTAATGCTGCTGCGGTTAGTGAGATTAGAAGACGCATAATCACCTCGTCTAATAACTGGTTTGCGTCGGCGCTTTGCCGACAGCCTCAGTAACGGTCAGCAGTCTAACGAAGAGATCGGTCTGGCCACTAATATACTAAAGCGGGTCACACAGTGACGCAACAGGTTTTTGCGGGCGTGATTTTTGGCTGAC
>JBFMGC010000057.1 GCA_040752815.1 Candidatus Zixiibacteriota bacterium | reverse complement strand
CTTCGCCACCGTCAAGCTGCGCACCAACGCGGCGCGACGAATCAAGTCACCGCGCTCGGCGCTGTACTTGATCTTCCAGTTGATCGTAAGAGCACAGAAGCGCTGGCGCCGGATCAACGCGCCGCACGTGGTGACGAAGGTGCTGGCGGGAGTGACGTTCGAGGACGGCATCGAAGTCAGGAAAACGAAGAACAATCAGATCGAAAGCCACGCTGCTTGAGAAACCAATTTACACAACTCTTGACATGAGCTCTGATTCAATTCAATTCTGGGATGTGAATCCTCAGAACTGAAGGTAGTTCTCTCTCAGTATCGGTAAGTTGCTTGTGTTCATGAACGATATAACTAATAGAGAGTGTGCATTATGAAACATATAGATCTTTCGATGGCACTGTTGATGATATTGCTCTTGGCTCCCCACGACTCTAATTCCCAACCAGCCGAAGAAGGCACTGCTGGAATCCATGCGAGTGACGAGGGTGCGATAGTTAAGAACGCAAGAAGGATTGTCGGGGTATCCGGACGTCAATCGGCAACCCAGACTGTTACCTCGCGCGTCGTCATAGTGGAAGGTGTGGATGCCCCGGTTCCTGATTCTTTACGCAGTGTTGTTGCGGGACGAAGGCTTTGGCGAGTCGATTTTGACGATGTGCTGATCCGTGAAGTAAAGTCTGACCAAGGAGTGACGGTGGAGATGCGCAGGTCGATAACGGCCTATCTGGACAGCCTGTCGGGCAAGTTGATAATGGTGCAATCCATTCGTCCATCGGACAGGATAATTAGTGATCGCGAAATGCCGCTTGCTGAGCGGGAAAGAGCATTGTTGAGTTCGCCCAAGTATCGCGGACTGCCTGATAGCTTGTCGCTGGATTTCGTTTCAGTTTTGCAGCACTGCCCATTTTCCCCGCACCTAGCGGAGCGCATTGCCGGCGTGTACATCTATGAGCCCAAGAACAACTATCCCGACTCTCTCATTCCGGTGTGGGTAATTAGCCTCGTGGGAATTCCGCCTGTACCCGTGATCGGAGTTCCAGACATGGATATGAGTAACCCCGTCCCTGAATATATGCGTAATGCCAGACAGGTGGTCATAGATGCAAGGACCGGCAAGGAACTGAGTCAGGGTGGAGCGCCTGCCCGTAAGCTCCCCTGCCAACCTTGCGCCCGGGTTCAGCCTGGGGCAGGCGCTCGATGATCTGGATCTGATCGCCTCGAATGATCTGCCCGCCGGCATCAAAACCGACCTGTCCGGGCAGTCGCGCGAATTTCGTGACTCCAGCTCGGCGCTCTACTTTCTCTTCTTATTCGCGGTGGTGTTTATCTTCCTGGTGCTGGCGGCCCAGTTCGAAAGTTTCGTACATCCCCTAACGATTCTCCTTTCGGTACCGCTTGCTGTTGTAGGGGCGTTGGTGTCGCTTTTCGTGCTGGGGCAGAGTATCAATATCTACTCGCAAATCGGCCTGATTATGTTGATAGGCCTGGTGACCAAGAACTCGATCCTCATAGTCGAGTACGCAAACCAGTTGCGCAAGCAGACAAGCACCGTGCTCGAAGCGGTGGTGAATGCAGCAGCCATTCGCCTTCGCCCGATTCTCATGACCTCGTTCGCGACTGTTTTCGGCGTACTGCCGATTGCGATCGGGCTGGGTGCCGGAGCCGAATCGCGCCGGCCGCTGGGAATCGCTGTGGTGGGAGGGCTGCTGTTCTCGACCTTCCTGACTCTTGTACTCGTGCCGGTAGTGTACACGCTTCTGGCCCGGTTCACGGGTGAAGAGAGAGAGGCGGCCACGGCGCCGGTCCCTGCCGAAGTAGCCGAAAGGCCGGCCGGAGCCGGCGCCTCGATCCGCCTGGCGGGCGAAAGCGGCCCGGTCGCCTGACCGGCGCTCCGCGTCAATGGTAGCGTGCAACCCGGATTATCATTATCCGGTTTAAGTCGATAAAGACCATATACTTTTCGGCGGTGCTCCAACATGGCGCGAGGAAGATACGATTACGAATACCTGCTGGGTCATAGCGACGCCGAGTTGGACCGACTACGGTTCCAGCACACCGTCTGGGGACCGGTCACGCGAAAGTTCTTCGACCGGCTCGGCGTGGCCGAGGGATGGAAATGCCTCGATGTCGGTGCCGGCCCGGGATTCGTAAGCCTGGATCTCCGCGAGAGGGTGGGCGACAGTGGCGAAATCACCGCCCTTGAGCCGTCGGAACTCTATCGCGATTGGTTTCGGCAGGAGGTGGAGCGCGAGGGGTGGAGCAACGTTCGCATACTGGGGGGGACGTCGTACGATGCCGATTTGCCCCGCCGGCATTACAATCTGGTTTTCGTTCGCTGGGTCATAAGCTTTGTGCCCGATCCGAAAGCGTTTCTTATTCCGCTGCTCGACGCGCTGACGCCGGGCGGGATAATCGCCTTACAAGACTACGTTCACGAGGGGTGCCTGCTCTTTCCCACCGGTGGCCCCTGGGACCGGATGCCAGAGGCTATCCGCGCCTGGTGGCGGGCAGGGGGCGGGGATCCGTATGTCGCTGCGCGACTGCCGGCGGTGATGAGAAACCTTGGCCTGAAACTGATTGACTACACGCCGAACTGTCTCTCCGGCGGCCCCGATAGTTCCGTCATGGAATGGATGGGCCGCTTTCTCAAGTCCCAGGTACCGGTCATGGTCGAGAAGCGAATCCTGACGGCGTCTGAGGCCGAGGCCATGGAGGCGGACTGGTCAAACCACATCGACAATCCCGACACGCGCTTCTTCTCACCTCTGGTAGTCGACGTCGCCGGGCGCAGTTGACACAGGGCGCTGCCTGGCGTACGTCCTATAATCTGTGGTTGGCGTACGTCCTCGTGTGCCAAAACCTGTCATTGCCCGCTTAAAGCGGGCAATCCATGGCCACCATGTTTTGACACCGAGACCCGTAGTGGATGAGGATGTCCACTATGCACATGTCAAGTCGGGGGCAGGCCCCACAGCGCACTGCTGGCGGTTTCGCCGGCAGTGGTTCCTGTGCGAACTTAGCGCGGCACGATGATGATCGGCATCGATGACCCGGTGCCGAAGGCGCGATTGGCCGCGCAGAAGACCGCATACGGGTAGATGCCGCGCTCGACACCTTTCACTTTTTGTGTCCTGTCCCTGCCTGCCGCTATCTTGAACCGGGGCTCATCGAACAACTTGTCATCGGAAACATGAACGTAGACAACACCCGAAGTTCGATTGCAGAACTTGATCCGGTCGCCGGGCACTGCGATCACAAAGCCGGGGGAGACTTTACACGAGGTCAAACCGCTTGTGATCCGGACCTTTTCCAATTTGCTCTTGCGTTTGGGCATGACGATTCCTCTTTTTTGGGTTGTACCTTTCGATTGTCTTCATTTGTTGTAATCACCTGGCCAAGCTGCCGGTATCTCGGTTTGCCGCCGGACCGCTTCTTTCATGACCCGCGACGCGGCCGCGAGATGCTCAGCACGCTGTCAAACCGACGATCCTGAAGCAGCGCCTGAAATTCCTCGATTTTCCTGATCTCCCCCTCCGAATACCCTCTTCGAATCGCTCGGCCGAGCAAATCCAGGGCTTCATCCCGCCGGCCCAGTGTCTCATGGATTAGGCTGGCTCGAACCAAAACTTCCCCCGCTCCCGGCGCAAGCCGGACGGCTTGGCCCGCCAGTTCAATAGCTTTGTCGCGGTCTCCGACCTTCGCGTAACAGTCGGCCAGGTGAACGAGGAGCATGGCGTCCTTGGGATTGATCTTCCGGTTCTGTTCGGCGCGTATGATCGCGCTGTCGAAAGCCGCCAACGCCCGTTCTTTTCCCTGGGGGAGCATCTGGTAGATCGAGCCAAGGTTGATCCATACGCGATAGTCGCTGCTGCGCAGTCTTAGCGCCTGTTCGTACATCGCAGCCGCGTTTTGATAGTCTTTCTCCACCTGATAGATGGCGCCGAGATTTGAGTAGGCGAAGTAGTCCGGCTCGAGGTCGATAGCACGCTTAAGGAGAGTCTTAGCCTTGTCTGTCATGCCGAGGTAGACATACAGCCCGCCCAGAAACGCGCACGGATAAGACGCGTCGGGGGCCAGCTCTTCGGCCTGGGCCGCCTGCTGTACCGCTTCGTCGCGATGCCCCCCGCGAGCGATGTTGAACAGCGACAGGTAATAATAGTTGCGCCAGTCATCGGGCTGAACATGCACGGCCTTGGTGTAGCAGGACTCGGCATCAGTCTCCCGCCCGAGCGACTCGTAGGCCAAGGCGAGTTCCCGGTAAGCGGCGTTGTTGAGCGAGTCGAATTGAATGGCCTGGCGCAAATACCGGGTGGCCTCTTGGTACTGGCCGGTTCCTCGGTGGATGGTGCCGAGCGTGACTAGAACCGGCGCCAGGTGATCGTTTAATTCGAGCGCCCGCGTAGAGTGGACCAGTGCCGGTGTGACCCACTGGATATCCATGGTCAGATTGTACCTCTGGAAATAGACTTCGCCCAGGCCGGCGTAGGCGAGCGCGTAGGCCGAGTCCTCTTTGATCGCTGCTTCAAAGTGTAGCGCGGCGCTGTCAAGGCAGGTGGCGCTTTCCGATCGCTGCAGATAGCCGCGTCCCCGGAGATAAGCATAATAGGCTTCGGATGACGATGTCCGTCCGGCGGCCAGCAGGCGGCGCGAATCGGGCCGAAGCTGGATATCGAGCATCTGGGCCAATTCGGTGACAACCAGGTCCTGCCAGCGGGATATATCAGACACTTTTTCGTCGATGACGGTAGACCTCAACTGCCGCTGCGAACGGGTATCAACCAGGTTCAGTGTGAGACGCACCGCGCCTCCGTGCTCCTGGACACTGCCAGTGACAACCAGCCCAACTCCGAAGGTACGCCGGGCCTGTCCGGCGCTCCTGATATTGCTGCCGCGAACTTCGCTCGAGGGCACAACCCGGAGCCGGCCCTCGAATTCCGCCAGTTGGGTCAGTTTGCTCGTGATGGTCTCCGCCAGGCCGTCGCACAATGTCTGACCGGCTCCCGCTTCACCGAGACTGACAAGCGGCAGCACGGCGAGGTGTTTGTGTCGTGAGGGTACCGACCCGAGGTCCGGACGCAGGACAACCCAGAGCATCCCGGCAAGCGCGATGAGCCCGACACCCGCCAGGGCGAACCGACCTGTTTTGCGACGTCCTGTGTCGGCTTGCCCTGAGCTTCGACCATCGGGGTCGGAGTCCGCGCTGCGGCGGCGGAGCCGCCTCAAATCGGCGATCAAATCGGCCGCCGACTGGTACCTGACCGCAGGATCCTTTTCCAGGGTTCGGTCCACTATTTCCTGGAGTCCGTCGGGTACGCCCGCCTTGAAGCGGGCCAGCGGTTCGGGCTGTTCCGAGAGAATCAGATACTGTACGGCGGCGTCGTGATCGGCTGCGAACGGGTTTCGACCGGTGATCAGCTCATAGAGCACCATGCCCACTGCGAAGAGGTCAGACCGATGATCGGCCGTCTTTCCCTTCAACTGCTCCGGAGACATATAGGCGATTGTGCCCATTGTTGAGCCGGTTCTCGTGATACTTCCGGTTCCGGCCATGAAGGCCAGGCCGAAATCGACTATCTTGGGACGATTGTGCTTTTCCAGCACGATATTGCCCGGCTTGATGTCGCGATGCACGATGCCGGCGGCGTGTGCTTCCTGCAGCCCCTCGCACACCTCCATGATGATATTGATCGCCTCACCGGGATCGACCTGCTTGTATCTGATTACATCCTTGAGAGTTTGCTCGCCGACATACTCCGACACGATATAGGGGTGTCCGCCGTAGTCTCCGACCTCGTGGATGGTGACGATGTTCGGGTGGTTCAGCTTGGCGGCTGCTTGTGCCTCCCGCCTGAACCTGGTGCGGTACTCTTCGTCAAGGCAAAGGTGGGACGGCAGGAATTTGAGGGCGACCCTGCGGTTGAGTTCGGTATCTTCGGCGAGATAGACTTCGCCCATGCCACCGGCGCCGATCTTCTCGATGATCCGGTAGTGTGCGACCACGCTGCCGTCTGCGAGTTGAACATACGTTCGGGTTATGTCGTCTGGGCCGTCGTTTGACACGATCGACAATTTCCCGGGTTATGGCGACGCATGAGTCCGCCTGTTAGTGATTGCCTGGTACAGAATACGACATATTCTGATTTATGGCAACGGATTAAGCGGGGAAAGGGGATTCAGGATCCTCCGACCGGTCTCCCCCTCCCCGGTGGTTGGATCCTGTGCCGTGGGCGCGCGGACGCCCCCGGAGGATTAGTCACTGAGCTCGAAAAGAATCGAGGGATGGGGTGCTGCCATTCAGCGTCTCAGATCGGACTTCCACCCCACAGTCATGCCTCGGGGGTCATTACTTGTATACATCCGTACTCAGGTATTTCAGCCCTGAATCCACCATGAGAGTAACCACCGTGGCGTCAGGCCCCAAACGCTCGGCCACCCGAATTGATGCGACCACGTTTGCACCTGACGACGTCCCGGCGAACAGGCCTTCCTCTTTTGCCAGGCGACGAGCCATCGCTTCCGCGTCGCCGGTACTCACCGGCATTATCTCGTCAACCAGGGCCGGATCAAAGAGCGGCGGCGTGTAACCAATGCCCACGCCTTCGATTTTATGCGGCCCCGGCTTGCCACCTGACAGTACTGCCGACTCGGCCGGCTCGACAACCACCAGCCTGATCTTCGAATCGTGGCGTTTCAACGCCGTTGCCACGCCACGCGACGATGCTGCCGTGCCGACACAGTGGACGAAAGAGTCGACTTTGCCGTCGGTCTGAGTCCAGATCTCTTCACCCAGAGCATGGTATCCTGCGATACTGTCAGTATTGTTGAGCTGGTCGGTCCAGAACGTATTGGGTTGCCGACTAATCTCTTTAGCCGTCGCGATCATGTCCAGAATCAGCTTCTTGGTAGTGAGTCTCCCCTCGCTGGGCACGAGGGTAAGCTCCGCGCCCAGGTCCGGCATGTGACCGGCATGCGGTTGCTTCGCAGCGGGGCGACCCAACTGCAAACGTCGTTTAACTGGTGGGTTTCAAATGGTCAGGCAAGTCTTGATTATGGTCCAATGAGAAGAGCCATCATTCGCGATTTCGGCACCGGCGGCATGGGCACTCCCGAAGGCGACCGAAACAAGTATTATCTGCTCAGCAACGGCGACAGGGACTATGATCAATTCCGGATCGTTACAGTAAGCGAGAACGACACAACATGGATTCCGCCGCAAGACAATGGCGTAAGGTTTATAGCGAGCGGGTTAGACACCCGATATCTGTTGTCCTTCGGACCGGCCACTCTTGACCCCGGCGAAACCGTTCCATTCACTATCGCTTATGTCGCAGGCGAGAACTTCCACACCGATCCGGCCAATCTCAGTCATTTGCCGTTTGACCCTGATGCCTACCTGGCGGGACTCAATTTAGACGACTTTCTGACCAATGGACTCTGGGCCGGCTGGGTGTTCGATAACCCCGGGGTCGATACTGACAGTGACGGTTACTTCGGCGAATTCCGCGTTTGCGACGGTGACACACTCTATGTGTCGGGCGACGGCGTCCCCGATATGCGCGCCTCCTCGCTGCCGGTAGCGCCGACACTCTGGGTAGAGCCCCGAGACAGCGCGCTCTATGTCCGTTGGAACGGGTTCGCGAGCGAAACTCTGCTGGATTGGGCGACGCGGCAGCGGCGCTTCGAAGGATACCATGCGTATCTCTCGAGCACCGGCGCACCCGGCAGTTTCTCGCGAGTGGCCTCGTACGATCGCGAGGACTACTACAAGTACTATTGGGATTTCGAGCTGATCGAGTGGGTTCTCACCGTCCCGCCCTTGTCAGTCGAGGAAGCCGCTTGCCTGTACGCGCCATCGGAGTGCAGCGATTCGACCTGGCATCCGCTCGATTACCCGCGCCACGCGCCGTATGTCATGCCCGGGCACCCGGATTCCCTTTTCTATTTCGAGCCGTGCCAGGCCAACGCCAGCCGTTTCGGCTGGGAGACACCTTTTGTCAAGCGGTTCCCGCAGGCGCCCCGACCGGAATACCGGCGGCCGGAGGATGTGCCGTCTGATTCGATTGAGTTCTACCTGACGTCCGACGGATACTTCAAATACTACGAATACGAATACACGTTTGAAAGTCTGCTTCCCGGGCAGGCGTACTGGGTGTCGATTACGTCATTTGACTATGGTTCCCTGGTCCCCGGAGCCGATCCGGCGGAGTCAGGTATTGTCCAGAACGCCCTGATGGCCTATCCGCTGGGCGAGTGCTGTCGTGGCATCGTTGGCAATGTCACCTGCGATCCGCAGGAGAGCATATCGATCAGCGACATCACCCTGCTGGTCGATTTTCTCTTCATCAGCCAGCAGCCGCTGTGCTGTTTGGCTGAGGCGGATGTCAACCAGTCTGGAGGAGTCGACCCGACAGAGTTGGACATCTCCATCGTCGACATCACAATCCTGATCGATTATCTTTTTATTACCGGCCCATCGCTGGGTCTGCCGGAGTGCCTGTAGCGACAATTGTAGGTAAGGCAGCTATGACAGTCTACAGAAGGAGCTGACACAGCTCTCGTGCGTGGTGGACGTCCTCGTCCACCACGGCACATCCCAAGGCATTAAGTGAGGGCCCACGGACTCCTTACCTTCATGAGATTCAACGGGTTGATCTGCAAACAGACGCCACGGAGCTTGCCCGGATGCGACCGCGACAGACACTCCGAACCGCGTCGGTACTAAGGGACGGTCCTTTTGGTGCGCTCGCGAGTCATATAAATCCTTGACAGCGTTGGGGTTTGTGGTTATTGTTACGCTTGAGACAGTCTCAGTACCGGACCTACATAATTGGGACTCGTCTTTTTGAACGGCAGGTGTTTTTGGTTCGTCTGTGTATTGCCGTCTATACTCTCGGCAAACCGGACACTCCGCTTTGTTGGTACACGCGATTTGTCAGCAATTCCGACTATTGGGCACTATGCTGATTACGTCAAGTATTCCTGCTAACACATTCGATTGCAGACCGGACAGGTCTGTCAGAGAGGAGGTTGGTCCACAGAATAACGACCGCTGTTGAGTTCGCAGCCGGGACCACTCGTGTCTCAGGCGAATCCGATTGTGTTTGTTTTCGCACACAGAAAACAAGGTTTCTCGAAAGGAACTAACAGAATGACAAGAAGACTTTTTGCGGCGGCATCTCTGGCCGGCTTGCTGGCGCTTGTGTTGGCGGCTTCTGTGGGCGCCAAGAGCGACACGCGAGTCGATCAGGATGATGCCAGAAGGCTGAGTGAGATCAGCCGTTTCAATGTTATCGGACCGCATCCGTGGATGGGCAAGGTGACCGACGAGCCAGTTGAGCAGGCTCGCACCAGTGTCGGCACCGTAGTGCGCCGCCCGATCGGCAGCGCGCAGTCGCCCGATGTGGGCATCGGTGTCGGCGTCAGTGTCGCTCTCACTTTTGACGACGGACAGTATCCGTTCCCGATCGGTCGCCAGGTCAAGCATTACTGGAACGGCGAAGTCGGGGAGAACCTCGCTGCCGGCGTGCACTTTGCCTATGAGCTTTGCTCCGACACGGTGCCGGGCAACCCGATCGCTTCGAAAATCCTCTCCGGCTACAACGTTTATGATGCCAGCGTGCCGTCGGCCAACTGGCCTCGCGACCAGGATGTCGGCTGTGGCCTGCAATCGACCGATACTGCCGGCACGGGCCAGTGGGTGAACCTCGACGTGCTGGGCAACACCTATGCCGTCTTAACGGCGAGGACGGCGTTCTTTACACGCTTCATTCCCACGCCGAGCCCCGGTTCCTGGTTGAAGGACAACCTGCTCTTTTACCAGGGCGCAGAGTTCAGTTGCACCTACGATCCGCGCTCTTCGCTGAATACGTCGTACATCGACTCAACGAATTATCGCGCTCATTTTGCACTCAGCGGGACCGGAAACTACAGCGTCCTGCCGGAGGTAGCGACGCAGTTCGACGGATCCAATACGGTAGTGCACGTGCTGCTGGGCGAGCAGGAGCCCGTTGATGGCCCTGTGAGTGACAGCTACGTCACCGGTGCGTCGTACCGCAAGTTCATTTATTATCGCAAGTTGGGCGATCTGTCCTCTTCGGGCTCGTGGAGCTCCGGTGTTATCATTGACTCCATCATGCAGGTATACAGTATCAATGGAGTTACCATCGCCCCCTCTCCCAATTCCGGCAAAGTATGTGTATCGTACTCGAATCCCGGTTATTGGGGCTGCTTGCTTGACGACCAGAACTCGCAGTACGATACCGACGTGTTCTATCGCGAGTCGAGTGACTACGGTCTGACCTGGGCGCCCAAGGTCAACATCACCAATTATCAGAACGCCATCGCGGGTGATCCGGCGCACTTCAAGGCCTGGGTCGAGTCACCCTGTTTGTATGACGCCAATGATGATCTGCATATCATCTGGACCGGCACAGCCACCTCGGCTGATCCGTATTTTGACGGTTTCAACTGGAATGATTTTGACACCGATGTATATCACTGGGCAAGATCTACCGACGAAATCGTCAAGGTAGCCAAAGGCACTTATCTCAACGAAGACATGCTGACCGGTTCGATCAATACGCTGCATTGTGGGTTTGGCGGCGTGCACTCCGGTTACATCGCCTTCATCTGGCTGTCCGAGTGCGATGGCAAACTGTACTGCGTCTGGAACCAGATGCACGAACTGGCCAACCACGGAGACTATACAGCCGATCCGACCCTTCTGGAGGACTGCGCCTACACCGGCACCCGGCGGAGCCAGGCCAACTGGGAGATCATGATGTCGGTGGCGCGCATAAACAGCAGTTCGCTGTGGGATGCCGCCCGCCATGTCTCCGGCGCCGGCGCCGGCACTCACACTCCGGAATGCGGCGTGGCCGGCGACCCGCAGGCGTCCTCGGTGTGCGGCAATGAGTTCAAGCCGTCGGTGGAGATGTACGGTCTCAACGAGGCCGGCATGGGTCTTACCTGGCCGTCGGGAGCTATCGTGGATCTGTCTCCGGGAGCCACCTACTCCGGCGACTACTATTTGAACATGGAATACATGGACGACCAGTTCCCCGGCTACTTTGTCCAGGACCTGAACGGCCGCAATGACGTCGGCGTGCTCAACTCAGAGAAGTGGGTGCGTCTGGCCTGTGTCGAGCCGGTTGAGGCGTCCCTTATCAATTCCACGCCCAAGCGGCTGGAATGGCCGCGCTGGGTTCCACTGGGATCAACCAGCAACATGACCATCACCGTCATCAATGAAGGTAACGTCCAATTGAACGTGACCGAGATCGGGTCCGACGATGGTGCCGGCGCCTGGCTGGGCACGTCGGCGAGTTCGCTGGTGGTGACCGCAGGCGTGAACAACACAGCCACTTTCGATGTGGTGTTCAATACTGCCGGACTGTCTCAGACCCAGTGGCTTGATGGCGAGGTCTGGCTCAAGTCCGACGCCGCCAACTTCGATTCGCTGACCATTCCGATTCATGTGCTGGCCGCGACCAGTGTCGAGGCTGTCAAGTGGGATACGGTTACCACCCACCAGTACATGTTCGATCCCTTCTTTGATCCCGAGGGCGAGGTAGTCGCGCTAGCCGTGGGCAACTTCGGTGAGCTCGGCTATGCCGCTTTCAGCCAGGGCGAAGTCAACCTCGATTACTCCGAATCCGGTCTGGAGTGTGGTGGTCGCGCTCGCGACGAGATCTACCTGTACGGCGGTACGGCGTTCACTATCCTGGCGGACAACTCGTCGGGAGCCAATGCCGTGCTGAGCCAGGTTCACGGCGACGCCAACCAGGGCGATGAGACCGGCTTTGATCCCACACCGGCCAAGGGCAGCATCACCGGCGGCACTGCCGGAAGCGGTGCTTACGATTCGGTGTATACCGGCCAATTCGTTAACCGGGATACGACGATCGCCATGGAGCGCATCGTCTACGGACCGCGCTCGAACACGCCGCTTACTGCCACACTCGACTTCGTAGTCGTGTACACCAAGGTGTACTCGGCCGACGGTCAGGCCCACAACCACCTGGCGTTTGGCAACGCGTGCGATTACGATATCCCGGCATCGGAACCGCCCAACAACAACACCGGTGTGTCGGCGGGCGGCAACTTCGTCTATCTCCAGGGTACTGATACCGTAGGCTGGGACGGCTGCCAGCCTAACACCGCTCGCTTCGGTACCGAGGCGTTTGGTGGCGGCTATACGTCTGTGGAGTTCCAGAGCAACCCGTGCGTGAACGGGGCTACGTTCTACAGCTCGAACAGCCTGTACCAGACGATTCTCGAGGATACCACGCATTACCGGAACGGTACGCCGCTGGTGCCCTCGCAACCGAACCCACTGGCCTGGTGGGAAGAGACCGGTATTGCCGGGGTCAACGCGTCGGATCTCGAGGATACCGACCTGGCCATCATTACCACCTACGTACACGATTTCAACCTCGGCGCTTCCGATACGCTACACTACTGGACGGTGCTTTCCACTGTCCGGAATGGCACGCTTGCTGACCTGGAAGACCAGGTGGCGTATGCCAAAAGCTGGTATATGCAGACGGTACGCGGCTGTGGCGGTAACTGCTGCTCGGGGCGTGTGGGTGACGCCAACAACAGCGGTGAGGATGAACCGACCATCGGCGACGTAACTGTGATGATCGATGCCAAGTTCATCTCCGGAACATGTGACGGCATTATTGCGTGTATATTGGAGGCTGATATCAACCAGTCCGGCGGCGCAGGCGCGACCTGCGAGGACGTTTCGATCGGTGACATTACCATCCTGATCGATTACCTGTTTATTACGGGTCAATCGCTTGGTCTGCCGAACTGCCTCTAACCAGGACGAACCCTTGAGAAGCTCTGTGCGTCTTTGGAACTAACCATGCGGCCATCCCGGTACCGGGATGGCCGCCTCGGTTTTGGTGGTTCCGGGGCGGTGGGAGCCTTGACGGTTCACCGCAGTTTGCGAGATTAACCTCTTGACAAACCGCTGCTTTGGAGTCATTTTGGTACTGGAACGAAATACTTTCCGGGCACTTGTTTCACCCTCACCCCGGAAACACGAAGTTGCGGCCAAAAAAAGTAAAGATGCTACCGCGTTTGGACACCTCGATTAAGGGGAGGCGAGGCAGCGTATCTTAAGGGTACTCAAATGGTTAGCCGTGCGTCTCCATTGCCCGGGAGGCGGCGGCTTAGAGTCGACATTTACTGCTTTATTGAACGCGCCGGCCGTCGAACGGCCCACGGACCTGCTTTGGGCAGTTCTGGCGTGCCCAGCGGAAATTAGGACGAGGTAACTTTTGCTATGAGGAGGTAATTCATACGTCGGAGTAACATGGCGCACGGCGCTGCAGAAGAAACAAGGGCTTGCCGTGCGGAAGAGAAGAGTGGTAGTTCCCGCGGGACCTGCGCGGGGACCTGATAAAGGACCTTTTGAAAGGAAAGCAGCATGATGAAGAAAGCACTACTTGCCTTGAGCGTAGCAGTGCTGTGGTCCGTGGCGCTATCGATGTCGGCCTGGTCGGCCGTGGACACGAAGGCTGACCGTATCGACGCCGAGCGCCTGGACAAGATCAGCGCCTTTAACGTGGGCGTGTTTCCGATGGAAAGTCGGAGTGCTTACGCGGGCGATGGCGGAACCTACCCTGGCTCTCGGACCGCTCTCGGTCGGAGACCCGTCGGGTCGGCCCAGTCGCCCAACGTCGGCATTGGCCCCGGGGTCAGCATCGACCTGACCTGGCACGATGAGCAGTACACTTGGGGTTCTGGCCGACAGATCAACCATTGGTGGAATGGCCAGACCGGCGAGACCGCCGAAGTCAGCGTCCATTTCGCCTACATGGACCGTCCTGATGAGGATACGGCCCGCCCCTATGTCTTTACCGGCTATAACATGTACGACGCGATCGTTCCGACAGGCAACTGGCCGCGTGACCAGGACGTCGGTTGCGACATCCAGGCCACCGATACGATCGGCGCCGCCAGCCGTGTAAGCATGGACATTATGTTCAACGGTCGGGCGGTTCTGGGTTCGATGGCCCGCTTCTTCAGGAACCTCAACGATACGACGCGCCTGTTCGACAACAACATCTACTACCAGGGCGCGGAATTCAACTGCACCTTCGATCCGCGTTCAAATCTGAACGTCACCTGGGTCGATTCGACAGTGTACCGGCCGCGGTTCATGGACCAGAGCGCCGGGAACTACGCCCGCGACCCGCAGGTGGTGACCCAGTGGGATGGTACTAACACCATCGTCCACCTGCTTCTGGGGTCCGCTGCTGACGATATCGATTTGTCCGGCAATGATTACGTTCCCGGCCTCGGCTACCGTGCGTGGACCTACTTCCGCAAGGTTGGCGACGCCGCCGAGACCGGCACGTGGAGCTCGGGTCAGACCATCGACTCGATTTGGTTCGTCTGGACCGAGCTGGCGGCCGCGCCGTATCCGCACACCGGTGTTGCTGTGGTGTATACCAACCCGTCGTACTACGGTGCGCTTCTGAACAACGGCGATGACATTGATGTTTGGGCGCGCGAATCGTTTGATCGCGGTCTGAGCTGGCAGCCGGCGTACAGCGTGACCAATTACACCAACGCCATTGCCAACCATCCGAATCACTTCACCGCCTGGCTGGAAGCTGGCTGTATGTTCGATTCGGAGGGCGACCTGCACGTCTATTGGGCGGGGAAGCCGACCTCCACTGATCCGTACTTTGACGGTTTCAACTGGCAGGACTTCGACGAGAACGTCTATCACTGGGAGAAGACCAACGACCAGGTTGTTCCGGGTGTGGGCGACGCTGTGAAAGTCGCCAACGGCAACTTCATGAACGACGACATGCTCACCGGTTCGATGAACACGCTGCACTGCGGCTTCGGCGGATCGAACGTCGGTTATCTGGGCTGGATCACCATGGGTGAGTGTGACAGCAAGTTGTACCTGGTCTGGGGGCAGATTCACGAGCGTGCCAACCGATTCCCGTGGCGTGACGTAGCCACTCAACCGGCCCCCGGTGTGCTTGATGACTGCTCCTACACCGGCGAGCGCCTGGCTATGGCCAACTGGGAGCTGTTGATGTCGGTGGCACAGCTTTCCACCAGCACCCTGTGGGACGCCGCTCGCAACATCTCCAATACCTACACTCCTGACTGCGGTCTGGTAGGCGACCCCGAGGCGAACGGCCCGTGCGGTTCCGAGTGGAAGCCGTCGATCGAGCGCTATGCCCTCGACGAAAGTGGTCTGGATCTGACCTGGCCGGCGGCGGCCGAGGTAGACCTTTCCCCGGGCGGCAACTATGCCGGCGGCTGGTATCTGAACATGGAATACATGGATGACCAGTTCCCCGGACCGTGGTTCTGGAGCACCCGTGTCAACCCGCCGGGAACGGAAAACTCCGAGAAGTGGGTTCGTCTGGCCTGCGTGGAGCCGATTGAGGCCTCGCAGATCGACGTCATCCCTGAGAGAATCGAATGGCCCGAGTGGGTACCGCTCGGTCAGGCCACGAACTTTACGATTACGGTTGTGAACGAAGGTAACGTGACCCTGAATGTTACCGAGGTCGGCGACAACGCCTCCTGGCTGACTTCCTCGATCAACCCGAGCCCAGGATCACCCTTCCAGGTGCCGGCGGGCGTGATTCGCACGGCTACTTTCCAGGCCAGCATCACCGCCCCGGCCGGTCCGACGCAGTGGCTGGACGGTGAGATGTGGCTGAAGTCCGATGCCGCGAACATCGACTCCTTCCCGGTGAGAATCCATGTCCTGGCGGCCACGGATGTCGAGGATGTGGCCTGGGATACGGTCAAGACGCATGAGTACATGTTCGACGAGTTCTTTGAGCCCGAGGGCGAGGTAGTCGCGCTGGGTGTCGGCAACAACGGCGATCTGGGCTGGGGTGCCGGCAGCAGCGGCGGTATCAACCTGGACTACTACGAGTCGGGTCTGGAGTGCGGGCCGAGGGTACGTGATCGGTTCTACCTGATCGGCTCCTCGGCCTACACCATACTGGCCTCAGCGAGCGATGGCACCGGGGCTGAGTTGAGCCAGGTGTTCAACGATGCCAACCAGGCGGACGAGACCGGTTTTGATCCGAGCCCGGCCAAGGGTTCGATCACCGGAGGGCTGGCCGCCGGCGGTGGCTATGATTCGGTGTATACGGGTCAGTTTGTGAACCGTGACACGACGGTTGCTTTTGAGCGGACGGTGTATGGTCCGCGTTCGGCGACTCCGGCCACGGCCAATCTTGATTTCGTGGTGTTATTGACCAAGGCGTACTCGGGCGACGGTCAGGCGCACAGTCATGTGACTATCGGCAACGTGGTTGACTGGGACATACCGGCCGACAGCGTGCCGTACAACACGTCGGACGTTTCGATACCGGGTGGATTTGTGTACGTGCAGGGTACGGACACGACCGGCCACACTGCCTGTCAGTCGCATGCCAACCGATTTGCCACTGAGGCTTTTGGCGGCAGCTACACGACCAATCCGTGTGCGAGCGATCCGGACGACTACCACAGCTTCAACGTGCTGATACAGACGTTGATGGTGGACACGACGCATTACCGTGACGGTACGCCGCTGGTACCGAGCCAGCCGAACCCGCTGGTTTGGTGGCAGGAGACGACGCCGAGCGGTCTGAATGCGGATGTCAGTCGTCAGGACCAGGCGGTCTGGTTCACCTACAAGCACGACTACACTCTTGGTGCGACCGACACGCTGTACTACTGGACGGTATTGTCGACGGTTCGGAACGGGTCGTTGACGGATCTGGAGAACCAGGTGAGCTATGCTCGGAGCTGGTTCAAGCAGACGGTCCAGGGTTGCGGTGGTTGCTGTGTGGGTCGCGTGGGTGACGCCAACAACAGCGGTGAGGACGAGCCGACGATCGGCGACGTGACGGTGATGATTGATGCCAAGTTCATCAGCGGCACGTGTGACGGGATTATCGCCTGCCTGACTGAGGCGGATATCAACCAGTCGGGCGGTGCGGGAGCGACCTGTGAGGACATATCGATCGGCGACATTACGATCCTGATCGACTACCTGTTCATAACGGGTCAGTCGCTCGGCCTGCCGAATTGCCTGTAGACCGAACGGATTCTTGAGAAGCCCCGGGCTTCTCTGGATCAAGCGATGCGGCCACCCCCAAAGGGGTGGCCGCTTTGTTTT